>JALLOL010000108.1 GCA_027717875.1 Acidobacteria bacterium AH-259-L09
TAATTTGGTGATTTCGTCACTTCTCACCGCAGCTCTCCTCATTTGCTAAACCATACTTCTCAAACTCCAGCTCTCTCCATTCATAACGCTTGAACCGAAAAACTACGAAGTCACGAAAGCACAAAAGCACGAACGCACGAAGGCAGGCTGCATCCGTGCTCAAAAAGTCAAGGTTTCCCGCGCGGCCAGAAGAATCCTCTCCTTGTTCGGAAGGTAGAAATCCTCCCGGGAGAAAAGGGGCATGTGGACATCAAAACCGGTCACTCGTCGAACGGGTGCTTCCAGATAAAGAAAAGCCTTTTCGACCAGACGTGCGATCACCTCGGCACCCACACCACAGTTTCGTGGAGCCTCGTGAATCACAATGGCTCGTCCGGTTTTCTTCACCGACTCGAGAATAGTCTCCTCATCCATGGGCGAGATGGTCAGAAGATCGATCACTTCTGTACTGACTCCGTCTTCCTCCCTGAGCCCGTCCGCCGCCTGGAGTGTGGGACGCATCATGGCACCGTAGGAGATCATGGTAAGGTCTTTTCCTGCTCGAATGACCTCTGCCCTGCCAATTGGAAAAATCTCTTCTTTTTCTTCATCCACTTCTTCACGGAAAGCCCTGTAGACTGCTTTCGGTTCGAAGAAAATCACAGGATCTGGATCTCGAATGGCGCTGACCAGCAGAGTCCGAGCTTTTCTAGGTGTACAGGGGATCACCATTTTCAAACCAGGAGTGTGGGCAAAGTAGACTTCACGGCTCTCGGAGTGATGCTCCAGAGCCCGAACCCCCCCAGCAAAACTCAAAACTGTAGGTCTGGCCCCTGCCCACCAAATGCCAACACTCGCACCAAGGATCGTCTCCCCACTGTGGTAAAAGTTTAGAATGATGCGGTTTTTTCCGATTCTGGCAGTTGGGCTTGCCTTGGTGCGCCTGCTGTATCCTCAAGATCAGCTGCAGGTTGGCTACTCCGTTTTCGTTGCCGACCCGACCAGTCCCCTTCCCTTCGCCACCGCCCTTTTCAGCTACAGGAATGCCGAAGGAATTCTGGTGTGGGAGGCCGGTGTTGAAGCGACACACCCCATGGCGGAAGGCCTGATTTTCGTCGACCAGCGCCTGGGCAGCAGAACAGGTCTGGCCCTGGTAAATATCTCGGATGCACCCGTTTCCGTCTCACTGCAGCTTCGGGACTCCGACGGGTTCATAAGGGCGGATTTGAATCGTCAGTTCAAGGCCTTTGAGCAACTTTCCATCTTCGTGGACGAGCTCTTTCCCGGAATGAGCCAAGACTTAACGGGCACCCTAAGATTCCTCAGCGAAGACCAGAGCCCTCGACTGGCAGCCATCACACTGAGACAGAATTCAAATCCCCAGGGAGAAGCCGTGTTCGCCACACTTCCTGTCACTGAAGTTTCAGAAGTCGCGTCTGCCCAATCACTCATCTTTCCCCACGTTGGCGCCGGAAATGGGCTGTCTACTGAGATAGTCTTGATCAATCCGGGGCAGGGACAAAGTTCCGGCATGATCCGTTTTATCTCATCTTCGGGTGCTCCCCTGGAGTTTGACGTTGATGGCACCCTGGCTGCGGAGGTTCCCTATCAGATCGACCCCATGGGCACGTTTCACATTCTATTGCAGCGCTCTTTTGTCGGGGTAGGTTATGCGGTCCTCATCCCCGAGGAGACAAGTCCCACCCCAGCTGGGAGCGCCCTTTTTCAATACCGCCAGGAAGAACGCGTGATCTCTGAAGCAGGGGTCGCTGCGCTCCGGAGTACCACCTGGGCCCGCATCCACATTGACAATGCCGGGACCAGGACCGGCCTAGCAATCGCCAATCCAGGTAATATGGAAAACACCCTAACTTTTGAGCTTCTGGATCGAGGCGGGGTCTCTCTTGCCACAGCTGAACGCAGACTGGCCCCTCAGGGACATTCGGCGATGTTTTCCGACGAACTCTTTCCGGAGCTGCCACCGGGTTTTATTGGGGTGATGGACATCCGAAGTAATCAACCTTTTGTGCCCATAACCTTAAAACTGACCGTCAACCAGAGAAAAGCCCCCATCGTGACCACGCTTCCCGTCGCCGACCTTTTAAATACAAACACCTCCGATTCAGCCATTTTTCCGCAGATCGGCTTTGGAAATGGATTCACGACTCGTTTTATCCTACTCAGTCCCGGCTCCATCAAGGCGACAAGCGGTACCTTATTGTTCCGTCGCTCTGATGGCACAGACATGATCCTTCCCATTCAGGGGGGATCGGACAGCCAGTTCAGCTTGCGGATCGCTTCAGGCGGCGGAGCCGACATTCGACCGGGGACGGTCGCATCGGTCCGAGGGCGAATCTACGACGCCGTCACGGAGACTCCCATTTCAGGTGCTCTCATCTGGAGTAGTTTGGACTCAATTCAAGCTGTCAGCGACAGCAATGGTGACTTTGTGCTTTATACGGAACTATCTGCGAGCGTCGACTTGCAGCCCTATACGCTCAGAATCTGTGCCACTGGGTATGACACGCTCATTCAGTCCCTGGACGGGCCAAATCAGCCGGAAGCTCTTGAATTCTTCCTGATCCCAGCCGATAACACCGCTTGCCGAGGTCAGCCCAGGGTCACCGTCATCGGAGCCAGTATCCCCCAGGATGAGATCAGGCTCGTGCTTTCTCCCCTCGCTGTTCAAGGAACGCTGAAGCTGGAAGCAATTGGACCTGAGGTATCTCATCTGATTCTTCAAAGAGAGCGGTTTTCAGGCCTTCAGGTGGAGTCATTCGACGTGGGAGTTTTGCCGGTGGGGGAGTTTACTCATCTGCGAGCCACTTGGACTGTTGGGGGAAGCTCAGGAAGCTCGGACTTTCCCCATCGATTCAAGGTCTTGGGCAATTACCTTCACACTCGCTACAACATTCCCAATGAGGAGAATTGCAGCGGTACACTTTCTCCTTTCTGTCATAATGAAGGGGACTGTCAGGTGACCCAGTGCCTGTGGAGAACGGATGGAATGGGAAAGTCCGGCTGGCTTTCGGAGGCCAAAGAGAACGGCAGCGGCTTTAGCACCACGCTTGGATTTGTCTCTCTCGAATGGTTTTGTACACCTCCGGCCGAATGCCCCACAGCCTTTCGAGATCTGACCGAAGGCTCAGCCTGCCCTGCGTGTCCCGGAGGATCACTGGTTGAGGATCTGACCGTCGCCGTGCGCCCCGATCACCCGGATCTGGCGTGCGCAGACCAGGTTTTTATTGAAGGAGTCGGCGTCAGGACCGTCACCGACAACGGGCAGCTCCCGAGCTTGCAGCAGCTGGATCACTTCGCAGGCGTTTCCGGCTGTAACGTGCCTGCGAGCATTGGTCGGCGCCGCACAATTAAGCTGTATGAGTGAAACAAAGCGTTTGACTTTCGCCAGTCTCATCGCCTGCCTTTGCTGTCTTCCTGCTTTGTCAGGCAGTGAGTCGGTTTCTTTCCGGATTGCCGAAACGAGAGCGGCCTCGTGCTGCCCCGGGGAAAAGGAGATCGTTTTAAGGGTTCATCAGAAACAGGGAGATCAGGGGCAGGAAGTGGTCGTTGAGGGTCGCTTTGCCTCGGTTGAGGAAGTCATGGTAGTTCCAGGGAGGAAACTTCTCGTGATGGGCCGGCTACCGCGGGGTGGAAATATCATCTCCGTCGTGGATTCCAGTGCCAATCGACAGGAGACTACGATTTGGAACTACGGTCATTCGCTGTCTCCTTCAGGACGATACCTCCTCTATCAAACCTGGTACCCGCGGATGGTCGCCCCGGAGGCCAGAAGGTCCATTCTGGTCCTTTATGATCTCTCTAAAACATTGGACGCCAACAGACTGAACCCCAGGGATTTCACCTTTCGAGAAACTCTGGGTTTTCCGGTTTATCCGGATGCCAACCTGGCCCAGCAATCTTACAATATCTTGCTTGAGGAACTACATCTCACACTTTCGCCCTTGCTCTGGTCATCCGATGACGGGAGGATTGTTTTTATTGATCATTACCGGAATCAGAACCATCTGGTGGTAGTTGATCTCGCCCAGGGTCTCGAATCCGTGAAGATCCTGCGAAAAGCATTGGATGTGATGCAATTCGCGCTGCTGGACAAGATGACGGACGAGACGCGCAGTGAACTAAAAGAGCGCCCCTACAAATTCACCGCGCTGGATATCGGTTGGCAGGGGCCGGATGCGGTCCTCGTCCGGACTTACCCCCAATACTGGCTCCCGCAGGACGTAATCTTGAAACTTCCCTAGTCCGCATTTCTCACACCCTTTGCCATTGAAGCGAAGAACTCAGCTCCGCGCTTCTCAATCTCCTCTCCAGAGCAGAGCCCTTGACATTGAGCAGAGCATTTAGTGAATTTATCAGTACATTCGAGCAAATTGTAGTTGATTCGCTACTAAATAAGAGAAGTGGATGCCAACAATATGATTCGTGTGACAGATGAACTCTGGATCTCGGAAGAGGAGTTGAAGTTCAAGGCTTCGCGAAGCGGGGGCCCGGGAGGTCAGAACGTCAACAAGGTTAGCAGTCGGGTGACTTTGTTATTCGACGTTGATGAATCTGCGAGTCTGTCCTCGGATCAGAAGACGCGGATTCGAAAGCGACTCTCCAATCGCATCAATAAGGAAGGGATCCTCAGGATCGTTAGCCGGCAGTTTCGAACCCAGGCGGCCAACCGGAAAGCGGCCGTGCAACGGTTCGCTCTGCTGCTGGCACAGGCCCTTAAAAAGCAGAAGCGGCGCAAGAAGACGCAGGTGCCGAAGTCGACCAGGCAAGAACGACTTGAGGAGAAAGCCCAACGAAGTGAGCTGAAGCGCTTGCGATCCAAGCCTGCACTTGAGCACGAATAGCTCGGGTTTGAGTGCTTCAGTACTCTCGTTTTGCCACGCGGAAAGAGTGCCGGCGGCGTTCCTACCGCTCCCTTTCGCTGCCACGCAGATCCTCCAGCTTGACACCACGTGTAATCAGATTGCGCCGGTGCTCGCCATGGCGGACATGAATACCGGTTGTTCGCTCGATCTCTTCAAGGTCCTCCATTTCAATGAGGGTCACCTGACATTCATCGCTGCCGCTCCAATAGCCAATACGTTCACAGTAGCGACCACCGTCCAAGCCACGGTTGGCCAGGGCTTCGACCTGATTGACTTTCTGCATGTCCGCCCCACCCTCTGGGCTGATGTATATTCCTTCAATGAATCCTCGCATTAGGAGGAACTCCTTTCGATAAGAACCCAAATTTACCCAATCAAATCCGCCAGGAGTTATTATATTCTAGCCACAAGGCATTGGGGACGGCAAAGGAGGGAATAGTAAAGGAGGGAATAATGCGTAAGCTAATCTTTTTGTTTCTGCTCACCGTGATGATGGGGATGATCGTTTCATCAGCCGCTATGGAGCGGAAAGTGATTGCTCCGGAGAGCTTGGATCTGGGGCTGCCGTTCAGTCCGGGCATCCTTTCAGAGGACTTTCTCTTCATTTCCGGAGCCACGGGAAACATTCCGGGCACAAGGGAACTTGCTGATGGTATTCAGGCCCAGACTCGCCAGACACTGAAAAATCTGGGTAGGGTTCTTCGGGCGGCCGAAATGGATTTTTCTGACGTAGTGAGCTCGAATGTTTACCTGGCGGACGCCCGGCACTTCCGGTCCATGAATGAGGTGTATTTCACTTATTTTCCCAAAGGCGCTCCAGCGCGCGCTACCGTGGAGACCGACCAGGTTCTTGCAGGAGCATTGCTTGAGGTTTCCATGATCGCCGTGCACCCGAGAGTTTCCCGGAGAACTATCATCCCGGAAGGGTGGGAATCCCCCACTTCCCCTTACAGTTGGGGAATTTTGGCTGGTGACAGTTTGTTCATCGCCGGAATGGTGAGTAGAGACCCGCTCACACGGAAAATCGTATCCGGTGATATCAAAATCCAAACGCGGCAGGCCCTGCAAAATGTCGGTCAAGTGCTTAAAGCGGCCGGCATGGACTATGGCGACGTAGTGGCCTCTCGAGTCTACCTCAGCGATGCTCGAGACTTTCGGGCTATGAACGAAGTCTACCGTTCCTTCTTCACTCAGGACCCACCCGTACGGGCTACGGTTCGCGCTCGCCTGGCCATCTCCGAACTGAAGGTTGAGATTCAATGTGTTGCCGTCAGGGGCGCAGACCGCAAAGTCGTCGGCACGCCGCGTCCGAACAGCCCATTTTCTCCAGGCATTCAAGTAGGAGATCGTCTTTACCTGGCCGGTATGATTGGACGGGGTCCACAGGGCCTCGCTCCTGGCGATGTGAAAGCTCAAACACGACAAGCGCTTCAGAATCTTCAGGCCACTTTGAGGGCGGGAGGAATGGACCTCAGCAACGTCGTGGATGCCACCGTGTACCTGAGTGACGTCCGCTACTACAGCGCCATGAACGAGGTCTACAGCGAGGTGATGCCGGAAGCATTCCCGGCGCGTGCAACCGTGGGAACGCAATTGATGTCTCCACAAGCTCTGGTCGAAATCATGATGACCGCATCCCGCTGAATAAGGGGGGGGGTCAGACCTTGAGTTTTTCGTTTTTGCGTCCAAAAACGAAAAACTCAAGGTCTGACCCCCTGTTGATAGGATGCCGCGATTTCTTCGAGTCTTGCCTGGATTTCCAGTTCAGGCAGCCACTGTCCTCGTACCATGACGCCCGCCCGTTTGGCGATGTTTCCAACATCCTCGAGAGGATTGGCCTCTAACAAAATCAAATCCGCGCGCGCTCCAACTTCGATGGTTCCAAATCGGTCCTGATCTTTGAAGTACTCACCAACATTCTTTGTGCCGGATCTGATGATCTCATAGGGCGTCATGCCGACCCTGACCATGTGCTGCAATTCCCGGTGAATCGAGAAACCGGGGACGCTGAATTGCTGAGGAGAATCGGTACCAAACAGGATGCGTATACCGCCATCACTAACTGCTTTTAACAACCTGTTGCGGTTTGTGGCAATCTGCTGCACCCGAGCTTTATCGAACTGGGGACCACTGATCCGACGACGGTAGGCCTCGACCCATCTCTCGACCTGCTGCGGCGGCATAAAACGCAGTTCGGGATAAGTGCGTAGCGTTTCGAGATCGGCGACACCCAAGATAGTCTCCCACAGGACCATCGTCGGAACGACCCCTGCGCCCGCCTCTCGGGTCCGGCGCACCACCTGGGCAAGCTTTGCTTCCTCCACTGGACCGCTGTCCCCGTTGAGGTACTCGATATAGCCGTCGAGGTGATCAATGGTCTCCTGCCCCATTTCAAGGGCGTGCGCTAGTCCTGCATCGCTGGGCACATGGCCGACAAACGGGATACCCACTTCCCGGGCCGTCTGTGCCATCGCGTCGTACTCTTCTCGTGTCAGGCCCGGATATACCTTGATGAAATCCCAACCCGCGGCCTTTTGTTCTCGTACCCGCTCCGCGGCCTGGGTCGGGGAATCGATCGAATTGCCGCTCAAGCCCGGCCCGGCTAAGTACAGAGTGGGCGCTAAGATCTTCCCACCCTTCACCTCCTCACGCAGCTCCAGCTGGTTCGGCCGCCCGGCCATGCCTCGTACTGTCGTCACGCCGTTTGAGATATATAGGAACAAAACTGACTCGATGTACGGAGCATCCGGAGAAGGAATATGACCGTGCATCTCCGCGAAACCTGGCATCAGATACTTTCCCGTACCATCCACGAGCACCGCCTCACCCGGAACTTCCACACTCGCCGCCGGGCCAATTTCGATAATCCGATCGGCGCCTACGATCACCGTCTGGGCTTCCAGCACCCGCTCGCTATTCATGGGGACGACATTTACATCAGTAAAGGCCACCACCGATGTCCCTACACTGGGCGATTCAATCTCTGGACTCGCGCAGGCGGCAAGAATAGTTGTGACTAGAACTAAGAAAAGTTTGATCAAAGGTTTCATAACTCAGCCCCCTTAAGCTGATGCCATGATAAAGGGTCAGGGGTCGTTGGTTCAAATCCCATCGTCTCCACCAACTTAGGTGCGATCCTTGCAGAAAAGGAGGGTGTGAAAGAAGTCGCTGAGCTTGCTTCAATGGTATTTGCTCAGTGAGACCCGACAGACCCCACCTCCGCACTCAACCGGAGCAGGATTCCTCCCTCTGGCCTTTTCGATTGCCTTTAAGCCCCTGAAGGTCTACCATCTATAAAGAGTCACGTCCCGCAGTCGGGGAGGAGACAAGCGTGATTGGCAAGACCATCTCCCATTACAAA
>JALLOL010000109.1 GCA_027717875.1 Acidobacteria bacterium AH-259-L09
AACCCAAGAGCCAAAAGGATTGTGCCGATGATTCCCAGGATCATTCCAGCTTTGGCAATCCCTTTGTCTGCTTGGGGAGATTGACCGCTGCGAATGGCCTTCAGCTCTTGACATCCAACGTACCAGGCTACAGGAGAAAAAAATTGACAAACGAGGAGTCCCAAGATGCCCATGATGAGCGCAGCCGTGCTGCGGCCGTGGGGCTTTCCAGACCCCTGATCTTCCCTTGAATCCGATCCAGTCGTCATTGTGACTGCGCGTCTCGAAAAAAAAGTGCGAATCAATGCGCCGGTCCGAAAAAGACCGCGTTCAGGAAAACCAAGTTGAGCCCATCGCAAAACGCCCGATAATTTGGGTCTTCCGCGAAGGCCACCACGTGTCCTCGTCCATGGGCCTGGTGCATCAGATAAGCCTTCTGAGCCATCTGCTTTTGGGCATCCTGCCAGGTAAAGCCACTGAGAAGCACTTTGTCCTCTTCCATGTAAAGACCCACATTGCGGCCCTTGTCCAGCTTGATGGGTGTAAAGATGTTGCGACTTTTAACCAGAACCTGGGTATCCCCGTCGTATCCAAAGGCCAACCAGTGCTCTGTATCCAGACTCACGCGCATGATCGCACCGGGTGTGTTGGCCGGGAGTTCTTTTTCCGGCTGGATTGTCTTGTCGAGATCAAAACTTTGAGGAGGCGCTTGACTGGGCTCCGAGGTCTTTGCGCTCTCCCCTTCCGAGTCGAGCCTGGAAATTCCCTTCTCCGGTTTCCCACCTCTAAATTCCCGACTTGTGTCCAGTAGACCCACTTTCTCACCCGTTAACCACTGCGTCGCATTGCCGATGGCCACGAGTGTTCCACCCCCTTTCACCCATTCTTTAATTTGCTGCGCACCTTCCTCACCGAGCGCGTCTTGGTAACCTCCAAAAGAGTCAGACGCATCCGGCAAGATCAAGACGTTGTATTTGCTCAAATCAGCCCGGCGAAGCTGCCGCGTATGAATAATCGTGACGGGGTATCCGTAAACTTGCTCCAACAGATAGCGGGCTGCACCGGCGGAATAAGGACTCGTTGGAAGGTGATAGGCTAGGGCTAGGCTTGGCTTCTTCACGTATAGAACTTGGCTACTGCCCAGGCTGATTCCCTTCTCCACCCAAGAGATGTTGGTAGGGTAGACATCCACACCTGCTGCGGCCGCCACTTTCGAGAGTCGCTCGTGTAGATCGTCAGGATTGTCTCTCACCTTGATAATCAATGAGCCGGCCGGAAATTCGATCTTGTTCAAGGTGAACGACTTGTCGGCGCAATAAACTCTCACTCCCTCTCGCAGAAGCGCGCTCAAGGCCTTGCCTGCCGAGTTTGTACCCCAGGGGATCAAGTAGGCTACACTCCCTTTGTCCCCGTGAATCCCACCCTGTGCAGTTGGAGGATCCTGAAGGACCTCAAACTCACCCTGGGACACTTCTTCGGCCCTATAACAGTCCACATCGTAAAGTAGGGGCAGGGACCAGCCGGTGATATCGTAAATCTGATCACCTAAACGCTTTTCGTAACGACGCAGCTGCTCTTGGATGAATCCCTCTTCCATCTGAGCGTGTTTCACCAAAAGAGTGTTAGCCAGGTTTTTGGCGGGCTGGGCCAAAGAGACGATAAACGTCCCAGCAGAAAATTGCTGAGACTGGAGCCCTTCATTGTAGTAGTCGCGCACCTTTGAATTGGTAAACGGGGCCCTTGCCTGCTTCACCTCAATTCCCTGCCGCATCAAGAGGGAGACCAACTTACGAGCCCGGTTCGGATCACGGCCGACCGGGATGATGTATTCTTTAACCTTTGCCTTTGCTCCTCCCTCAATGGCCGAGAGACGGTAATCGTAAAAATAGCGCAGTAGAGATTTACGGTTGTCCGCCGCGGTCTGTGCGGTCGCCAGCGAGGAGATAAAGTGATGCCGGATGGCCTCACGATAGTGCAGGAGAGTCTCATCTTGGCGGCGCACCACAAGCCCATCGGCTGAGGCCTGTTCAAAGGTCATCGCGACGGACCCTTGAAACATGGGCCAGGCGTCTCCATATCCAGGATAAAACGCGTCATACACTTCCCTGGTGAAGTAATCAAACTGCAGGCGATCAAACCATTTCGCATGATCTTGTCCAAATTTGCGGAGCCACTCAATTTGAGAATCGGCGAGATCCGGATTAAAAGGCAGGGCGGGAGGTGGAAAGTAGTAGGTCGAATTAAAACCCATTTCGTGAAGATCCACAAAAACCTGAGGAAACCACTCCAGAAAGGCTTTTACACGACCTTGTGTCTCCGGTTGGGTCAGCGCGAACCAGTCACGGTTCAAGTCGAAGAGATAATGATTCATGCGGCCACTGGGCCACGTTTCGTTGTGCTCAGCTGCTTGAGGATCAGGATCGGGCCAGCGCCCTCGAATCTGCCGGTAGTAGTGAACGAAGCGGTCTCGCCCGTCTGGGTTCTGCAGAGGATCGATGATGACAACGCTGTCTTTAAGTACTTTTTCGGCCAGGGCATTGTTTTTCGCGGCTATCAAATGATATGCCGTGAGCAGCCCTGCGTCCGTGCTCGAAGTTTCATTTCCGTGAATCCCGTAGGCTAACCAGATCACTGCGGGAAGAGAGGATATTAATCTCTGGGCTTGTCTCTCAGGAAGCCTTCGTGGATCGGCCAGATTCCTCAGACCCTCTTTTATTTTGTCCAGCCGAGCCAGGTTTTGCTCCGACGAGACAACGAGGTAGTAAAGCGATCTACCCTCCCACGTCTCACCATATCTCACTAGTTTAACTTTTGGCGAAGCCTCCGCCAGTGCCTGAATATAACGTTGCATTTCTCCATGCGTGGTAATCCTCTTACCCCAACTGTGTCCCACAATCTCTTGAAGCCTTGGAACCGCCGGTTCGTAAGATGCACCGGGATAGAACTCAAATTCTTGAGAAAGTGCTTGCGTTTGCACAAACAAGAAGCACAGAAATCCAAAAAGAGACCTCTTACTCATCATAACTTCCTGAAAGTTCTCGCAAGCGATCTGCCAACCGCAACGTGTGCCGAAGTCTAGTCGGTTGTACAGGGCTTTGCAAGGAGAAGAATCACACCTTGGCCCGCATTTCTCCCACCGGCTCGTCACCAAGCGACGGCTAAGACGGGTCTCTCTGGGACGTTCCAAAATATGATCAGGAGGTTTCAGAGCAAGTGCTCAAGAGACGCAACGTGGCTGATGCGAGACTAAATCGGTCTGACCTCGAACTCCCCCATTGCGGGTTGACCTCAACTAGCCGCTCGTTGCTCTTGAGAGTGAGTCTTGCCAATTGCACAGGCTGCTGGCGGATTCAAGATCCTTACCCACCTGCGCAGTGATAATCCGTTGACCATTGCGGTCTTCCCTGCACTTCGGGTCTGAATTTGAAGCCATTCCCGAAAGCTCCCCGCATCAATCTGAAGGATCTCACAGACCCAGTCTAAGCTTCCGGGGCAGTCCTCTTGGCAGAAGAACCACTCCAGAGCATCCTTGCGCCAGCTCTCATTCCTCGAATTTCTTGGTGAGGCGAAGGCGTCCCGAAAGGCCTGACGCAGAATTGCCAAAGCTAAATTTTTCACGGATGAGTCTGGACCCTTTACGGATGGATACAATCCGTAAGTCACTAAGTCGAGCTCTTTCACAATATTCATCTCCTCTTCGCTACAAAAATGATGAATCCTGTGGTGGGTTTGCTTAGCAAGCGCTCCACCGTCTTAAGTGCTTAGCAACACGCGTGCCAATCCTAAAGAAGATGCAGGCGAATAATGCATAAGAAGGGTTATAAGCTACTGTTATTAAATGAGTTATCTCCTATATCACAAATTAGTTCACAAACCGCTGAATTCAGATTCTTCCCGGCGGACCTGACCACAACAGCCTCGCCGGTGTCAAGCTCTGTTGACACCTTTGCCGGTCCATTTCAAGAACTCTCCTAGCCGGGATTATTCATAGGTTCTCGTCACGAAGCGGCGAAAGCGCCGAGCTAGCAGGGGCGAGCCGGTGGCTCGCCCGATCTGTAACCTCACGTTGACATTGCTTCGGAAGAATCAGAGTACGCTCAGTTTGGCAGATGGTTCGCGGCAAAGTCTATAACTTTTTGACTAGTCCTGAGTTATGGCATTTCAATTGCCTCACCTGAGAAGAGCGGCACGGCACGTGCATGCGAACACCAAATGCGGGCACTGGTGGTATCGGTGGTTCCCAATGCAGAAGGGAACCCTCATTTGGAGGGGAGAATTACCGGAGAGTTTGAGAAAAAGCAATGAAAAGGTGGCTGAAAGCAGAACTACACGCTCACACTGCAGACGATCCGGCGGACGGAAACTGGATCATTTTCCATTCTGCCGAGAAGCTGATCGATAGAGCCGGCGAGCTGGGATTTGACGTTCTTTCCGTCACCAACCACGATCAGATGCTGTTTTCCCCTTCCCTGCGCGAATACGCCAAACAGCGCGGGGTTCTGTTGGTTCCGGGGGTGGAAGCCACGCTCGCAGGCAAGCACGTCCTTCTTTACAACTTTCCAAACTACGACTCTTACTGGGACAACCCACAGATAGTCGCCAGGCATAAGGGCCCGGAACAACTTGTCATTGCTCCACACCCCTTCTTCCCAAGTTCGACTTCCCTGGGAAACCAACTTTTCGAATGGCTCCATTTCTTGGATGGCATCGAGTACAACCACTTCTATCTTTCCTGGCTAAATTTTAATCGAAGAGCAGAAGAGGCGGCACAGCGGTTCAATCTACCCCTGGTCGGCAACTCCGACGTGCATCACCTTTTCCAGTTAGGCCGCACCTATACGCTGGTTTACGCGGAAAAAGAGATCAGCTCAGTTGTGGAAGCCATCAAGCTGGGAAACATCGGCGTAATCACGCACCCGGTTAGTCCCCTCTTCGTTGCCAACTGGTTTGCTCGCGCCGCCATCTCCCGGCCGAGATACGCAATGCGAGTGGCACTGTCGCTTTTGCCGTAAAGTCCACTCGATACTTTCTCCGCTTCCCTTTCCATTGACGCGCTGAGCCTCCTACACTCCCATCCGTGGCCCGAATGGGCAGGGAAAAGTTTTCTACCTCAAGAGGCGAAAGTCCAGTGCTCTTCGCTATCTCACTGACCTTCTGTAAGCAGAGTGAGCCTAACCTATTGAAAACATTGGTGGGCCGTGCTGGAATCGAACCAGCGACCCCCTGCTTAAAAGTTGTATTCAGAAACTTCCCTATCTGCTGATTTCGTTGAGTTTATTGGACTTATGAAGATGGCGTCACCTTGCACAGTGCGGAATAACGTGGAAGAATCGCGCAACTGGCGCAACCTATACGCAACCTCAAAGAGCGGAAGAAAAACGCACTTTCTGCACCCTATACGCACCCTGAGTTGCCACTCAGCACAGAGAAAATCTCTTTACCGGGAATCCTGTTCCGATTAAGGGACTTGCGCAGTTTTGTGGTAGGTAGAATGGATGGCACTTACTATGAGGTAAACATATACGCTTCTCAGACATGTTTAGGGCAGCTTTTAGTGATCTTCCGAGTTTAACTTCCTTGGCTATATGTTGGATCAATTCGGCATTGAATTGTCCTTCCCAGGAGAGGGATAGTCGTAGGAACCTTCTTCCCTTTACCTTATAGTCGTGCCCTTCAACATTGTAAAAGACCCAGATTTTATCGTCTACGGATTGGAAAAAGGTTTCCAGCAGTTGGCGTTTCGCAGCGAAATCAATCTCGCTGACCTTCGAGTTGAGATACTGTCCTAGACGATCTTTCTTGATCTTCTTCAACAGCCCCTCAGCTCTCTTCCTCTTGGCCTGACCTTTTCTCCACTCTTTAATCTGAGATTGGACTCTTCTCAGTTCTGTATTCGTCGCTGCCAATTGTTGTTCAATTTCTTGGTCTTTCTTATCCAAAATATTTTTGTCATAGTTTCCATCCAAAAAGAGTTCAATGAGTCGCATTCTCCGCTCTTCATGCCGCTTCATTTCCCATTCCAATCTGTCCCGCTTTTTCAGGAGTTCTTTCAACTGTTGACTCTGGGATTCATATGAGAACATCTGATCAAGTAGAAAAGCTGGTTCTGAGAGGAAGCGGGTAATCTGTGAGAAGATCATCCTGTCAAGTTGTTTTGTGTAAATGTAGGGTAGCTTACAACGCCTTTTGTCCTTAGTCGTTCGTTCATGTTCAGGTGCTCGCCTGTTATGGCAGACGTAGTAACCATTCTGAAAGTACAAGCTCGATTGACAGTGGCCACACTTGAGAAGTCCTCTGAGTAGTAAATTTTCTTTGCTCGGCCTGCCGATTCTTTTGTTGGCATCCAATTGCTCTTGGATCTGTTGCCATTCCTCTTCGGAGATCAAAGGCGGGATCTTCACTTTGATCCATTCATGCCGAGGTTGGGTTTTATTAGCGTAGAGTTCACCTTTGTAAGCCGTATTCCTCAACATATAGTTCAAAGTACAATGCGCGAACTGTTTCCCGCGCTTCGTCTTGATCCCACGATCATAAAGATCCTTGTGAATCTTTCTCAACGACCAGCTGTCCTTCAACAACTTTTCTTTTACCCACAAGAAGAGTTTTGACTCTTCAGGATGGAAGCTCCATTGTGCTGTTTCCTTCTCGTAGCGATAGCCAAACGGTATCCGTCCAATGGTCCACTTTCCTTTCCTCAATCCTTCCAGCTTGCCCCTCTTCGTCTTCCTGATAATTTCCGCTCTCTCTTCTGCCGATGCCCAAAACTTGAACTTTGCCATCAGACGGAATATCGGATTATTGAGGTCGAGAATCCCTTCGTGTGGAGAAATGAGCCGGACGTTGTTCTGCTTGAGAATCATCAGGATTCGGCCCTCTTCTTCGTCATTGTCCGTTCGAGTGACCCGATTATGCTCGACAACGAGAATGCCGTCGAAAAGTTGCTTTTGGGCATCTCCAAGCAACTGTTTGAAAGCGGGCCTCTCCTGGATTGTTTCCGCAGAGTAGCCGTCGTCCTTGTAAAGCTCATAAGCGTAGTCTTGTTGACTAGCATAATCGGTCAGCGTTGAGATCTGGCTGTCAATGGTTTGTTTTTCACGTTGGGCATCGCTGCTGACTCGACAGTAGATCGCTACTTTCCGGATCTTGCTCCGGTTATTGTTCATTTTTTCTTTCCTCCTTTCTTTTTTCTAATTGGCAATCCTGAGCCTTCAACCCAAGGAAAAAAACCTGCTTTTTTAATCTTGTCTATAACCTCTTGACCGTGAAATTTCAGTAGCCAACTTTCACATTCATCTACAGCCGTTCCTGTAATGTATTGTTGCCATACTCCAGCTGCAGCTCCGCACAAGTCTTCTTCAAGCCGGCGAGCTTCATCGTACGCAGCAGAAGTCTCCATGTCTATAAGCCAACTTTTGACAGCGAGGGCAGAATAAATTTCATCCATCTCATCAATCCAGAAAACTTGAAATAAGTTGGGATCTCTCTGGTTAGCTTCTTTGCAAAGTCTGTTAATCTGCTCTATGACTGACTTAACAAACGCCTTCCATTTGCTTCGTGATGACCGGCTCCAATCAATGCGTTCTCCTGTCCAATCAAATTCATCGGGTTTATCGTCTAGAGAGTCGGGCACAAATCCCCGACTATCAGTGGGAAGATTATTCTCGCCTAAATACTTGGTTAAAATTGCTTTGAGAATCATTTTTTGTTTCCTCCTTCCTTTCCTCCCAATGTGCTACACACGCGCACGCGCGTGCGAGATGATTGTGTGCCCTATAATTAACAGTAAGCACATCGCAAACCCTCCATCCTCCACATAGAAAGTGCAAAATCCATCCTCATAACCTCATATCCTCATTACGAGAAAGTGCAAATCCATCCTCATGAACCTCAGGAACCTTTGATTCATTGGGTCCTGAGGATATGAGGTTATGAGGATGGATTTTGCATTTCTCTGTTTACCGCTTAATACGCCTTAACTCAATTAATCTCCGGCCTAACTGTTCTTGGTCTTGTGTTACTTTCCCTTTAAATTTAACTTTAATCTCAACTGCTCCTAGAGAAGATTCAAGTTGTTTCAATCGCCCTGATGT
>JALLOL010000011.1 GCA_027717875.1 Acidobacteria bacterium AH-259-L09
TTGTGGGAGGAGCGGCTGGTCGTTTACGGCGATGGAAAAGGGCTTCCCTGCCTTGTGGCGGTCTTCGAATTCCATGACGAAGGCACCCCGCTTGCCGACGGGAGGGAAGGTGATCACTGATGGCAAACTATTGCAATAAAAAGGAATAAATATTTATGGCGGCGTAGGATTCGAACCCTTACCGATCTGTAAGTTGTTGTAGAAGCTCGGTTTTTACTCTAACTAACTCTATCGGCTTGTGTTGCGTTGTTTCTCTACAGTCTACCTAGTTCCCTCGATTCCGTCTGGTACCCGACAGAAATAGACACCAAACAGACACCAAATGGGTTGCTGCTTTAAGATCCACGGCTGCCAGCGCAACACCCAGGATACCGTAATTTTGCCGGCTAAGGAAGTGCAGGCGAAGCTCGATCAGGTGGAGATTGCGGGGGTTTTGGGGGAGTGAGCTAGTTGCTTATTCGTGCATCGCGTGAGATAAGAACGGGATGCACCTGAAATCGTCCCAGACCGCTATACGGCTAAATTATGAGGAGTGACTCGTGTACCGTAGTAATTATCCATATGCGCAGCTAGCAGCTGAGCGTCAACGCCGAAAGGCGGCTGCAATTTTGCTTCAAAGAAAACCGGTGCTTCTAAAAGAATCTCTTGATTTTCGCAGCTCGATCGTCACTATCACGACCCAAGCCCACAAAAAGATCATAGAGTTGTACAAAGAGCCTAATCAATTGCACGGGATCAATAGACGCCAATTTGAGGAAATAATCGCTGAGATATTTGGCGGGTTCGGGTATTCTGTTGAGCTAACGGCACAGACCCATGACGGAGGAAGAGATATTATTGCAATTGGAAGTAAAGATCAAGTTCGCACCAAGTACCTGATCGAGTGCAAACGGCCCGATCCAGGCAAGGTTGTTGGGGTTGGATTTGCTAGGCAACTGCTAGGAGTTGTTGAAGATGAAAAAGCTACAAAAGGGCTCTTGGTCGCGACGACTTATTTTTCTCCTAAAGCGCAGGCTTTTGAAAAACGAAACGAGTGGCGTCTAGAGCTCAAAGACTATGACCGAGTGGTTGCATGGATTGAGCAATATATCCGCCTAATTACTCCAGCTGAATAACAACTCGTTCAACCGGACGTGCTTATTGGACTGCCTCAGCGGTCACGTTGGTCCGATTGCGGGGGTGTTGGGGGAGTGAGTTCGTTCTTGCCTGGTCTATTGAATCGTGGTCTGGTGGGTCTCGGAAAATGGCGGCCAAAATTCGGGGCTTGCAGGTGGCAAAGTTCGGGGCTTCGAGGTGGCAAGATTCGAGTCCTCGGGACTCGGATTTTGCGTGAGGGTTGGGACGCGGGTTTTGGCGGTTTTCGGGGGTTTAGGGTTTTAAGCGAGTGAAAGAATCAAGGTAAAGCCACCTGTCGGATATGTTCAGCCAGGTCTCTTACTTTATCCCAGGGTTCACCACTCACGTCGGTTTGGGCCAATTCGCGTGCTACGTGGCGGGCTATCATTGGCTTCGAGTCGGAGCTCAGGTATTCTCTCGCCTGTGCCTCGGTCTGGCTGTATTGTGGGAATAATTGACGAAGACAAACTTCAAAATCAGTTCCGAAGACTGCAAACTTGTCAGTAATGTGAAAATCAGTTCTCTCTAAAATCGCTTCTATCTCATCTTCTCCCAGTGTGGACAAGATATCGGTTCGACGGTTTCCTTCTGAATCTTCGCCAATAGCGTTGTCGAAAATCACGTATGTAGGAATCTCGTACGCGGTGAAAAGGCGCCACCATTTTGCAAGATTGCCCTTTCCACCGACAGGAATAATTGCTACTCCTTCCGCGGAACAGTCGAGATCCACGGCCGCCAGATAAACGGGTAATGAGAGCGATTCTGTTGGGCCTTCCACCAAAACTATCCGCTTTGCGAAAAAACCTTCCTTGATTTCGCGCGTCGAGTTCGCGTCGTAGAAATCCTGAATAGAACCGCGCTGTACGCGTCCCGAAGGGACTCCGTGTACCTCACACCAGCCAACTAAGTAATCGAGGTCTCGTTGGATCACCCGAGTTCCGTTACCTGGCTCTTTCAAGACGAGTGCCAAGCCTTCAATGTTGAGAAGATCCACGAAGGCGGGACTGTGAGTCGTCAGCACGATTTGTAAGCCATCGCGAGCCAGCCCTCGGATTTTTCTCGCTAGCCATTCCTGCGCAAGTGGATGAAGGTGAGCTTCTGGTTCTTCAATCGCTAGCAGAATGCCGCCGTGAAAGGCTTTCGCATACGCATGGGCAAAGGCGAGAGCGAGCATTTGCTCTTCTCCTGTTCCGAGCTCTTCCAGTGTCCTGGGTTCACCTCCCTCATCAGCGTGAAGCCGGAGGGCATGGAAGAAATTTACGGGATTATACGCTTCGAAATCGACTTCGAGCCGGTGAGTCATGGACTGAATAAGGTCAGCAAAGTCCTCACGTAAACTGTGGCGAAAATTTGAGAACTCTTCGACCTCGTCAAAAATCTCCTTGGTCTGCTGAAATACATTCTCAAGGCGCTGCCGTACGTCGGCATTCTCTTGCATTGCCTTGTGAAAGCGATGCATCAGACGACTGAGCATCGTGTACTTCGAGGTGTAGCTGAGTTGATACGAGAGTCGCCGATCAGCGCCGATTGTTACAGCTATCAGTTCATTTCGGTCATTTCCACTGATGAAGCCGTCATCTCTCCACTCGTCAGAACCCCTGAACTCAACTTCCGGATCTTGGGAGGAATCGTAGATCCACCTTACCGAGTCATATCTGCCCAATGGAACAGAGAAATGTGCTTCTACCGAGATACGACTTTCCCTATCACGGAGGTAAAATTCATTGTCCTGTGGTTCGTGGTTTCCCGGCCAAAACTCTCCCAAGATTAGATCAATGGCTCTGGCGATGTTTGATTTCCCGGCGTTATTCTCGCCAATTAGGATCAGAGGGGCATTTTCAGGGAAACACACTTCTGCTTCTTCCACTGACCGATAGCCGCGTATGACGATCTTCTCAATTTGAGCCATAAAGTTTATTCCGCCCTATTTTACTCCGCTGCCCTGGGTCGAAGTCATGCCGCCAGTAGCGAGGAGGGACACAGAAAAGTCGAAGGGGGATGTAAATTTTTTTGAACCCTTACGGGGATCGTCGCACCACGGCGGCGGCATCTAGTCTACGGTGAAGGTAGGACACAAGAGTTAGGAGGTCAAGGGCGTCCTGTTCTTCGATTCTCCACGTGATCTTGGGTGCGTGCGCCGTCACGTTCCGAAAGGTTCCGAACATGCCCTTCAAGAGGTTTGCAAATCCCTTTTGCTCCGATTGTTCCGTCTCGGTTCGCAGAGTGTTGATCGCAAGGAGCGGGTTCGAGACCTTGAATGCCTGATCCACCAGCTCAGCACCATCGCCAGTGAGTCCCGTTTTATCGCGGATTTTTTCCGCTACGCTTTTTGTTGCTTCAAAAACCGCATGGAAATAGTTCTCTTGGAGGAGCTCCGCTCGGCAGAACGGGAGGACATCGTGATGGACATTTCGTTCTGTTAGTTTCGAACGAAGGCGACCGGCTCTTTGCTGTGCCTGGGCAAGCGTAGCTGCCTTTTCGACCCTACCAACTTTTCCGTCTTCGCCGACAGTAAATCCGCAGAATGCAAGGGCTACGTTAAGTTCCCCACGGAGTCTTTCAAACGTTTCTCGATTGCTAACGTAGCGGGCTGGCTCCATCACAACCTGGAGAAACGCTAAGACGTTGTTTGCGCGGCTGTCCTGGTTCTGTCTTGCTTGAAGCGCCTCGAACAATCTGTGTCGCTTTGTGTAGCTCGGCAGTGGGTCTTCGATCCCACAGCGTTGCAGCAGACGGGTAATTTCTGAACCCGTGAGCCCTCCAGATGTGTCTCCAATGATGTTGCAGATAGCTTCAAGATGGGTATCGTTCAATTTGGGAATAACAGACATAACAGTGTTCCATTGAAGTTCCATTTTACTCCCTCGCCCTGCCTTCCAAAGGAGTAGCGGAGTGGCATAAAGGAAAGTTGAAGGGGAGATAAATTGAGCCGAAGAGAGTTATGGGACAATGATTGCCAGTACCGTTAGCTCCGCGCTGGAAAGTTTGCCCAAATCGGCTTCAACTCCCCGTGGATTTTCGATAATACTATCCGGATCGTATATGAAGCACACGAGCGTGCTGCAATCTGGGTGTTCCTTATATCTTGCAGCGTCGATCGTCAACTCGTTCGCCACTTCCTTTGCGCCAAGATTCTTTCGAGTCCTTTTCGCCTCAACAACTAGCAGCTCCGGTTTAAGAAGAAAGTCCATTCTTGAAGCGCTGCCCGCATATGAAGGTGTCCACTCCTCGGGGCGAATGTCGTCAAAATGAAGTCGTAGCAAAGCGTGCAGTAGGTCTTGAACGTCGTACTCATCAGAAATTTCAAGCGTTGGGCGTCCCTCACGTCGGCTGGTTAGTTGTTTGGCAACAAGGTGAAAACGTCGGCAGATCAGCTTCACGAGTTCGATCGTTGTACTAGTTTCTTCTCGGCTGCCCGTCATTTCGAGATGATCCAGTTGGCTCAAGGTTTGTCGCAAAAATCGCCGCGCAAGATTGACAAAGGTTTCGATAGACACGCAACGCGACGCATGCTCTGAGGCGATCGCCTCATAGTAGACATGGGCAGGAATGCGAAAGCCTTGAGAACCTGCGGAAGTATCACGGGTCATCACGCCCTGTGGAATGTTTGCATTAACGTACGTTTCTGCGCTATGACCCCAGCGGTGCTTCTCTATGTGTTTAAGCAGCTCTTTTTCTTTCTCTAACCCCTCGACCGAATAAAGAGGGGAGATTTCAACAAGAATTTCAGTTTGAACTTCCCGTGCTCTCTTTACGAGTTCCCTTGCGGACGGCTCGACTGCGTCGAATTGAACATCGGCGATTTGCTCAATTCGCGCCTTAACATCTTGCTCTTCACGAGCCTTCCAGCGAGGTGGAAGACCGTGTGTCCCGCCCCACTCTGGGCTAAATCGGTGCTGCAAAGGAGGCTTTTCAAAATCACCGTAATACAGTTCCGAATGGTATCCAAGCCAGGAGCCACTCCAAGATTCGGAAATCTTCGCAGCGGCGTCGGTCAGTTTCTTGAATTGCTCGATGGTTTCGTTCAGCTCTTGGTTAATTTCTTCTTGGAATTCGTCAACTTGTTTCAGGAGTGCTTCCGCTTTTTGGATCAAATCCTTGCTCATATCTGACAGTTATTAGAGTTCGCCGGATGACGACGAGGCGTGTTAATTAGTAGCCGAACCATTGCTCGTCCACTTGGATTCCTCGCCGTCCGTAACAATAATTGCCAAATGTGTCTTTATGCTTCCTCATCCGCGTATCACGGGTAGACCTTCGAAAACGTTTTCCACAATAGGAGCACTCCACAATATAGACAATGCCGGGTTTCCTTTTGCTACTTCTTCGGGTGCGCTTCCTTCCGGTTGAGAATGGTGACCCAAAATAGGTTTTGCCAGTCAATTCCCCGGCTTTCGACAGCTCGACAGGGAGCCTCGGTTCGAATTTTTCCTCAGTGTTTCGCATCGAAGAAATCTTATGGTGTAAGAAGCTCTTGATCCCAGGACCACTTGACCGACCTCCGGTGCGATCCCAAACATAGAAGTATTCCTGTCCCACTCCATCAGTCTTTCGCACCTTATAGACCAGCGAATAGGGCTCTACCAACCGCTTCACGCCGTCGTAGACTACTTCCAGGAGTGTTAAATTACTGCCAGCTTCCATGATCGGGTTTCTGAAGCCAGAGGGGTAGAAGGCAAGTTCGGCATTACTGGCAGGAAACCCACCGAATAATTCTTCGATGCTGTCCTTAAACTTTTGAAGAGCCAGGTCGAAGTCAATTAGGCTGTCTTTCGGGCAGACCAGGTACTTGTTCCAAACGGCACGAAAGACCTCCAGTGGCAGGTCTAAGAGTAAGCCCCTCACGATGCCTGGTCCACGTTCAAAAATTGTCTTCCTTAGGAATGTCCTGACGAGTTCTGAACGATTAACTTCGATATCACGGTTTATAAAAATCGAGTACACGTAATCGTATAGATCAGCCAAATGGCGTCGCTGGAGTAGGCACTTCAGTTTAGTCGCGAGCAACTCTTCAAGCGCTACACACTTGATCTCGGTGCGACACTCTGGAGCGTCCGAGTACGGGTGGATGAGGTATCGAGTCTGTACCGGCAGATAGATCCGGTCGAATTCGGTGATGTCCAGTCGAATACTGATCGTGATGGAATCGGGGTTCCCGTAAAAGTCCTTAAAGTATAGCCGGGCATCATAAACCTTAAGTTGTCTGTCCACCCGTTGCTTTTGTTCGACCCGGTTGCGTTCCTTTTCAAAGACGACTCCGGTTGAACTTTGAATTGTGTCGCAAATTTTGTTCAGCTCAGCACCTAAGAACTCCTCAGAGAGCACGGATTGGGTTGAGAAATCGAGATCGCGCGAAAATCTCGTGTTGGGAAAATACGCCTTCCGAAAACAGTTTCCGCCTTTCAGAATCAGGATATCCTTGAGCGCACTCCCGTTGTACAGGCTGGCTAGAAGCCAACCGAAAACGTAGTCTCGTTCTACATTAGCCGGGTGAATCGCGAATTCAGCGCCTTTTTGTTCAACTTCGTCCTTCGTGATCATCGCAAAAAATCAGTAAACATCTACATGTGGTATAAGAACAACCATTATAGCACATTATATTGTGCTATTCTCCATCGAGGTCATTCATGGAAATTTCTACGCGAGACCTGCCCCGCTAGAGTGCGCCCCGGAAGGCTCTGGAGAGGATGGAGGGTGTGAGGTCACTCATTGTTATGCTCGACCTCGTCAATGAGTTTTAGGACCGAGTCGTCGGGTTCGATACGTTCGGCTTGACCTTCAAAGTGGTAGGAAACCCAGCGAACACCATCTTTTTCAAGGCGGTTGTAGAAGTAACAGGCGATCTCCTCTGTCTCGGGAGTTCGCATCATACGGAAGAAATGCAGGATCTGGAGAGGCTGACGCGTTGTGGTGTCGAAGAAGTAAAGCTCCTCACGGTCCATAGGTGTGGGAGTCTGAAGTGTAACTTCTTTGAAGATCTGTCGGCTTCCCATGAGCTTCTTGCCTCGGTAGTGGTAAATACCAGCAGTATACTCATTTGCCCCGGGTCTAAGGAGCCACCAATCTTCAAAAACGGTTCCGAGGAGACCTCGAAGACGGTTCAGTTCTTCCTGTAAGATCGTGAAGCGCCGTTCATACTCCCTTCGACTAATAATGCCAGTGTGACCTTTCCAGTCGTTCCGATAGCGACTTACCTTTTCTAGGATTTGGAATAGCGACTTATTGGCAATAGTTTCGACCTTGTTGCTGTCATTGGTTCTGTAGAGATCGAGACAGAGGTCACGTTGTTTTTTGCGAGATAGAAGCTGCCGTGTGGTGCGCGCGAGACGCTGGCAACGGACAACCCATTCTCCGAAGCTACTTCTGGCAAGTGAGTGAGGACCATCACCGGACTCAAACCAGTTTCTTTTGTGCTCGAGAAAGAATTGAGCGCTAGAGTGAAATGCGCTTGTCATAAGTGTACCCATAAACTGGGCAGTCGCTTCGAAGAAATTAAGCAGATGCGCGTTTTTATGCTCAATGTTGCGTGTTGCCTGGTAGCGCCACAGAATGGATGCGAGTGGAAACGGAAGTGTCTCCAGCCAGGCTTCAAGACTCTCCTTTCGATTGAGAGTTTCAATGACTTTTCCAACCTTCTCGGCATCAACGGGACGGTTCCATAGTTCTCGCTCGGCCTGTTCCAGTCGAAGTCGAAGTTCCTTAATCTCTTGACCCACAGCGACGGCCTTCTTCTGAGCTTCGACCGGAAGCGTGAATACGGTTGCTTCAAGGAGGCTGCTCTTATTGATCTTCGGGATATACGTCCCCCGAAGAAGCGCATCGCGTGTCTTTCTTCCAAGCGGTGAGTTGAAGAATTCAGCAAGAAATTCTGCGTACGCCTTGTCGGGACGGACGATAAGTTGGGCATAGTTCTGAGGCTTGATTTTTAGATCCGAAAGGGCTGTAACGGCAGGTGAGGTTCCAATAAGAGGCAAATAAACGCAGTTAGGCAAATCATCAAAACCCCCGTCTTCCGACCGTTTCCCAAGATTTACCTCTTCCACAAGTTCTGTTAGCTCTATGGGCTCCAGCCCGCTGCGCTCAGCCAACCGCTGTTGCTCATCCTGAGCGATCAAAGCATGCCACCCTCTATATTCCTGCAGCTCCACGAGCCTTCCAAGTTCCGGAACTGGACCAGGTTTTCTTTTCTGGAGGTTGTTGACGAGTGCTGATGGATCCCGATCTGGGCTCAGTCGCCCCACAAACACATCGGTCGATTGTTTTCTACTGATGAAGACTACATTGAGCTCGATTGAAGTGAAGGCAAACTCACCAGGCGGCAGCGTGATGATCGAGTTTACATGAAGTCCAAGCTTCGGGAGAGTATCTCGAACAAGAGCAGAACTCTTTGCGAAGAAGAAGCTATTAGGCAGGATGTATACTCCCTCGCCATCTTTGCTAAGGTGCAATGCAGACTCCAGAACCAATACGTTCGTCCTTGACTCGCGGACTTCGATCGTGCCTGCACTTGTATCAAACGTTTCAGCTGTTGGAGGTAACCCAATTGGAGGAGACGAGACCACAAGGTCGAATTTGTTGACCTCCTTAAGAGATTCCTCGGGCTTCTTCAGTATCCACTCCACAGAGGAACGCACGTCCATCAACTTCGCAACTTTGATATCTGCCTCCATCGGCGAGATACCCGTGGCTTCAGGGATGGCATTCTTATCAACGACTGGCTGCAACAGTGACCCTATTCCAGCCCAGGGGTCGAGCACGCTTTGGGGTTTCTTAGCGTCAACATAGGCGCTTATGAATTCGGTTACATAAGGGGGGACGATCAGAGCACCTCGCCGTCCCATCTTCGTGTTCAGTAAGTAAAGATCGTTCCACTTGAACTGGATACCTTTTTCTCTAGCCTCAGTAATCAATTCAGCCATGCTCGGATACCGACCTGAACGCCGTATTTCGTCGCTAAGGTTCCGGAGTAACTGAGCGTTATCCTCCGCCTTGTGTTTTGGCTGAGTTGTAGGCTTTCGGGTTTTTGCCATAGTTCACGTTTCTATTGCGATGTATAGGGTAAGTCTTTCTGTTGCGATTTGTTGCGGGGTTTGCGGGTTGTGCGTTTTCGCTTCTTTGTCTCTTTCGCCTTTGCGGTGCGGGTGGATTTTATTTTTTTCAAAAGGGCGGAGGCGGGTTCGTAGGTACGGTTTTCCTTTCTGGCCAGTTCCGCTTCGGTTGGGACCAGTTCCCCGCGGAAGGCTTTGGAGAGAATCGACTGGGTGAGTTTTCCCGCTCGGGTGGTTGCGCCTTTCACGCGGTTTTCGATGGTGTCGGCGAGGGCGAAGAGGGCTTCAACGCGGCGGACGATTTCGTGCTGTTCAGTAAGAGGTGGTAGATGTACCACAATCTCGCGAATTGTTGCCATTGAGAGGCTTGGTTGTGCGGTAGCCTTTATCCAAGAGGACATGTATGAAAATCCGATGGGCGATTGCAGATACAGTAGTAGATAACGAGTGCTCACTCCGTCTACATCAATCTTTGCTACGTTGGGTGCAAGGTGCCAGCGATCCTCTTTCGGCGCCATGCAGACGTTACCTGTACCAGCCCCGATGAAAACCATTAGGATCTCTCGGCCGTGTAGCTGAGAACGCTCAAGAAAATCAGAAACCTTTTTCGAAATATATTTTAAGTTCTCCGACAGGAATCGGCCCATTTGGACATTCTGCGCTCTCACGACTGGCACTTCCCCCACATTTTCAAGATTGATGTATTTCGTATATTCAAAGCCTGCCAATTTCGTGACGTGCGCAAGGAAGTCTACGTTGGTTACCGCCCAAGTCTCAGGTAACCCAGGCATTTCTGCCTTAATTGATGAAGGTTTGTCTGGGAAGATTTTGCGAGGTTTTCGATCACCTTTCCGCTCGGCCTCTCGGAGTGCTGCTCCGTAGGCGATTCTTCTCCTTTTGGCAATTGAGGCCAAAAGTTCGCTTGCAGGTTCAATGTCCGGATGTTTTTCTCGCCAGTCTTCGGTGAGGCGGCCGGAGCAGGCTGCGGCGAGCACCGACTGGCGGAAACGTTTGAGGATTGTTGGGACTTTGGCGAGGCGTTCTCGGGCTTTGTTGACTTCGGCGAGGAGAGCTTGCACTTTGGCGACGATGCGTTTTTGTTCGGGGAGGGGTGGGAGGTGAAGTTCCGTCCGCTCAAGAAAGCCCTTAGGGACTCGCTTTTGGCCGACAGACCCTGTCATTTCAGCTTCTGCTGACTTTCGATACGACTCCTGCCGGATGAAATAGCAGATGAAATCCTCCAGAAGCGCGCCGGTTGGACGAAGGACGAGGAACTCGGTAGAGCCAAAACCAACACCATTGTGAAGGCCCCTCGCAATCGCAGCTTTGCCATTCTCCATGCACGGTGTGATCTTGGCGAAGATAACGTCGCCTTCGCGGAAGGCGGTGTATCCTTTCCGAACCTTGCCGAACGGCCTCAATTCGGGTTCTGTAATAGCTCCGAGTTCTGCGTCAACCGCAGGCATAGGAACGAACGTGACAAGGGAATCAGCTGGCAATGCGTCTTTGGAGGGCTTAGGTGGGTTAATTTGACAGACTTCAGGCAAGGTCGTTGGTTCCCACCCTTCTGGCAGGTCGGTGTCTCCGACTGCTTCTGAAATCGACTGAATTTTGGTGGGTTGGGTTGCGGTCATAGTTACTTTGCCGCTGAGGGGGCGACTTCCTCCATTAAGGAGATGACGGCGTTTAATTCCTCAACGGCTGCCTCAAGCTCTGAGATGGCATCTGTGGCGAGTTCCTCGGGCTCCGGGAGCTCGCCTGAACCTTCAGGCGGCTCTTCTTTGAGCCACTTGAGGCCATCGATCTTGTAGTCGCGGTCTTTCACTTCCTGGATGGTGAAGCTTCGCCAACGGTCGTCTTTGGAGTCGCCTGGAGTTCGCTTTGCACGCCCGTTTGGATCAGAGCTGTAGCAGTGCTCAAACTCCTTGAAGTGCTCCGGGGTGAGTGGGCGCTCCTTCTTCGTGATTCGTGGGACGTTCGTGCGGGCGTCATAGACCCAGATGGTTTTTGTCGGGTAGCCCTTCGTGAAAAAGACAACATAGGTTCTACTGCCGCTATAAGGGGTGAACGTCCCATTCGGAACACGCAAGACGGTGTGGAGGTCACAATCTTCCATGAGAATCTTGAAGACCTCCCCTGCCTGGTCTAAAAAGAGGCAGTTGTCAGGCACCACCACTGCGGCGCGGCCTCCGGGCTTCAGGAAGGTCATGACGTGCTGGAGGAAGTTCAGCTGTTTGTTGCTTGTCTCAATCACAAAATCTTCCCGCTCGGGGACCTGGTTTGCGCCTTTGGTACCAAAAGGGGGATTGGTGAGCACCACGTCGAAGCGGGTGCCGCTTGGCACCTCGTAGATCGAGTCGCCCAGGCGGATCTCGGGTTCAAGGCCATGCAGGTAGAGATTCATGAGGGCTAGGCGCCGAGGGCGAGGGACGAGCTCCTGTCCATGATAGGTGCCGCGTCGGAGTCGCTTTGCAAGCTCGCGGTCTACCGCACCGCCCTGGGTCTCCTCCATCAGCCACTCGTAGGAGGAGACGAGAAAGCCTCCCGTACCGCAGGCGGGGTCGCAAATCGTGAACTCTTTATCGGCGCGAGGATCGGGCTTGATGCAACGGACGATCGATTGGATAAGAAGGCGGGGCGTGAAGTATTGGCCAGCGCCCTTTTTGCCTTCGCTCGCGGCTTTCTCAAGGAGACCCTCGAAGGCGGCGGCCTTCACGTCCACGTCAAGGGCAGTCCACTCCGTCTCGTCAATGAGGCCGATGAGTTTTTTGAGGTTTACGGGGTTATTGAAGCGCGACAGCGCCCCGGAGAAGATATCACCCAGAATCCCCCGCTGCCGACCAAGTGCCCTGAGGATGTCTGTGTAGTGCTCAAGCAGGGCCGTTCCGGATTTTTCTGCAAGTGTAGGCCAGGAGCAGTCGCGTTCAATTTTGCGGCCGTTTTGCGCCTTGAGGGAGGTTTTAGACAGATCAATCCTCCGCTCGTCGGCCATCTTCAAGAATAAGAGGTACGTGAGCTGCTCGATGTAGTCACCGTAATCGATTCCGTCATGGCGGAGGGTGTGGCAGAAGCCCCAGAGTTTTTGTACGACGTCACTCATGCGGCAATGGTTTGGTTAAATTGGTTAAGTAGTTCGCTGAGTTGTCCTTCAAAGATACGGTTTGCCCGCCCCCATCCGCCAACGCGGGTAAAGACGGGCAGGAAGTCAAAGTCCTCTTTGTCGATAGACAGATTTTTCTTGAGGTGGGCCTTGATACGGTCAAGCCACTGCTGCTGATCTTGGGTGAAGGTCTGGCCGGCCGTTACTTTTTCGAAGGCTCGCTCGACTCGTTCTTCGGCGGTATAGAGGGGATAGTCGTTATCAACGCTGTGCTTGACCATGGAGATGATGTCCACCAGCGCCTTGTGGTAGTGGACCTCATGGGCCTTTTGGAGGTTTTCGATGGTGAAGCGCTGAGGAGTGGAATCAAGTTTCTCTTTGAGTTCCTTGAGGGCTTCTGTGCTCCATTGGCGCGGGTGGTCAAGGAGTATCTGGATGGCTTGGATATGCTCCGGGTTTTCACGGACAAACTCTGCGAAGGCGGTGAGGTAGTCGGCGGGTTTGTATTCTCTCCCTTGAGAATCGCGCACGAGCCATTCTGAGGTGACGGTATCCTGGGTTTGGTAGGTGACGACGAACGTACGAGGCGGGCGCGGGTAGTTTACGAGGAGGTTTTGGAAATCTGTGTTGCGCAGAATCGCCATCGTGCGCGTGAAATCTTCTCGAAGGCGCTGGGGAAGGTCTGCGGCATATCTACCCATATCACCCTCGGGAATGTAGACGGCAAAGAGTTCCCGGGCCTCACCTGACATCTCCTTCTCGATCCGTTGGAGGCGTTTCACCAGGCACCGGATGTTGTAGTCGCGGTCGCGGTTGTTCCAAATATCCTCGATCACCTGGGCGATCGTCCGAATCGGGCGCTGGGGTGGATCGGCCGTGATGCCGGTTGTCTTCCTGAAGTACTCAAGGAGGGTACCATCGAAGCAATCAAAGACGACAAAGTGTGACTTGTCTGGGAAGTTTTCGCCCTTCCGTGTGCCGCGCCCCATCATTTGCTCAAAGAGGATGCGCGACTTTACGGGCCGCAAAAATACGATGAACTCCAGGTCCGGGATGTCAACACCCGTTGTGAGGAGGTCCACGGTGACGACCACACCTGGCTTCTGGCGATTACGAAATTCGCGGATGCGCTGGAGCGGACGGTCAACGCGCCCCGTGATTTTCCTGACGAAGTCGTCCCCTTTCCCGAAAACGTCACGTGCGATGTCGGCCAACTGATCGGCGTGGGAGGTATGGGGTAGGTCATTGACTGCGAATATCAGGATTTTGGGGAGACGGCCGAACTTCGATTCGTGCTCCTGGGCGTACTTTTTCACTTCTTCGAGGATTTTGCGGTTTGAGTCGGGTGAGGTGATCTTGTGCTCAACCTCGGTCGTCTCGAATTGGCGTTCATCTTCGAGGAGGTCCATCTGCTTGGCACCGCTCTCTGGGTCAATGACGGCCACCTCCTCACCCTCTTTGAGGAAGATGCCCTGCATGCGGACGTCTGATTTGATTGCAACGACATCGTAGTCAACCAGGTATCCTTCGCGGACTGCCCGCTCGTACTCGTAGCGAAAGACAACATCTTTAAAGTAGGCGGTGGTGTGGGCTGCAGGGGTTGCGGTGAGTCCCACTTTGATAGCATCGAAATGGTCAAGGGTTCTCCGCCAGACGGCAACCTCCGAGGTCGTATATCCGCGGTGGCACTCATCGGCAATGATGAGGTCAAAGGCGTGGATGGGGATGTCGAGTTGCTCGGCGTCCTCGTCTACTGGCTCATCTCCGACGTCAAAAATGACGCTGCGGCCGAAGAGGTTGATCGTCGTGCGCTGGATGGTGGAGACGTAGAGGAAGGCGTGTCCTGGTTGTGGATTTTGCAGGTACGATTGCCGGAGGACTTTTGGGTCAAACTTGTCTTCTTCGCCGAAGTCTTCCTTTTGGAAACGCTGGCTGTACACCTCGTAAATTTTGTCGAACTTGAGGCCGGGCTCAGCCTCGAATGAGGCAAAGGCTCTTACCGCCTGTGCGGCGAGCGCCCGACGATCAACAAGAAAGAGGATGCGTTTTGCGACATCCGCTTTCATGAGGCGGTAGACCTGGTTGACCATGGTGAAGGTCTTGCCGGTTCCGGTGGCCATCGCGAGGAGCATCTGGCGCTTTCGGTTTGCGATCGCCTGTTCTGTCGCGTCGTTGGCTTCTCGCTGGTAGGGTCTCAGCCATGGGTGATCGTTGGGGGTCGCGAGGAGTTTCTCCACTGAGGCGTCAAGGGGGCGCTGCATTCGTTCGGTGAGGGCTTCGGGAGTATGAAAGTGCGCAATCTGGTGGGAGCGGTTGAGCTCGTGCCTGATGTCGTGGTGCCAGATGACCTCGCCGTTTGTGGAGTAGAGAAATGGGACGCGGAAGCCGCGAAAATTGAAGGGGCTGTCTGTCACCCCTTTTGCGTAGCGCTCTGCTTGCGTGAGGACTTCTTGGGGACCGAGAGTGAGTTTTTTTGCCTCGACGATCCCGAGAATCTTTCCATCAACGCAGAGTGCGTAGTCTGCAGGGCCATTTTCTGTAGGGTATTCTTCGATAGCGCAGCGATCGTAGGTCCGGCCCTCCTCGAACGGGACAACGTCCCAGCCAACTTTCCTGACGCGCTCATCAATTAAGCACTTGCGCGTCAAGTATTCGGAGTGTTTGGTTACACTTTCGGCCATGTTGCTTCTTCGAGAATATAGGGCGACTCGTGGGCCTTAAATCCTATGTAACAGGCGCTTTGCATTGTATCTCCCAGCGGTGTTTTGAGCAAACGGGTTGCGCTGTTTCAAAACGATTGGAAGATGGCTTTGCGGAGGTTGATTTGTGGGAGGAGCGGCTGGTCGTTTACGGCGATGGAAAAGGGCTTCCCTGCCTTGTGGCGGTCTTCGAATTCCATGACGAAGGCACCCCGCTTGCCGACGGGAGGGAAGGTGATCACTGATGGCAAACTATTGCAATATAAAGGAATAAATATATATGGGGGGGACAGGTCTTAAACATGGATGGGTTTATTTATATTAAACTAAATGGCGATCTAGCTTTAATATAAAGATCTTACTAACCCCTTATGAAAGGCAGCATTCATATCGCATCATGACAACGATGAGGAACCAGGGACCGAAGGGCGTTCGGAGCCCCATAGACAACATCCCGAACCGGTAATATGCGGATCAGTTAGGCGGCGGGGTGGGTGACTCCAGGCACTACAGCGAGTCACAACATGCGAGTGACGAGGGAAAAAGATGGCAGTCGCTGACGAGCTACAAGACTTTGTCAAAGACGGGCTGGCACGCGGTCTTTCGCGTGCAGAAATCGAGAATGTCCTCTTACAGGCCGGCTGGCCCCAAGAGCACGTAAGAGGTGCGCTCGCGGGTTTTGCTGAGATCGAGTTTCCCATTCCTGTCCCAAGACCAAAACCTTATCTCTCCGCACGCGAGGCGTTTATGTACCTGGTGCTCTTTAGCACCCTGTACATCAGCGCGTTCAGCCTCGGAAGACTGTTGTTTCAGTTCATCAACCAGGGCTTTCCGGATCCGGCAGCGCCGCCATTTGTGGTGGAGTCCGTCCGTCGGGCCATTCGGTGGTCAATATCCTCCCTCATTGTGGCGTTTCCAGTATTTCTGTATGTATCCAGGTTGACCGGTCGGGAAACCCGGCTGGACCGGAGAAAGCGCGCTTCGAAGGTCCGCCGATGGTTAACATATCTAACCCTCTTTGTTGCTGCCGGCGTGCTCATCGGCGACGTCACTAGTCTCGTTTACAACTTTCTCGGTGGTGAACTGACCGTGCGCTTCATCCTGAAGGTGATCACGATCGCGGTAATAGCAGGGACGATCTTCGGATATTACCTCTGGGATCTCCGGCTGGAAGAAAAGGAGGCCAAGCCGTGAAAGTGCCAGCCGGGACGCACGTTCTCATTGGCCTTGCCATCGGGGTGGTCGTCGTCGCTGTAGTAAGCGGCCTCATCGTTCTCGGTCCGCCTAGCGAGGAGCGCGCCCGACGGCTGGACGATAGACGAGTGGCAGACCTGCGTGGGATCACACGCGCGGTGGATCTTTACTGGACGCGGCGCGGGCGCCTACCCTCTTCTTTGGACGACCTCTGGCAGGAGTCACGTGTGAATATCAGCTCTCGTGATCCCGGCACTGCGCAGGTCTACGATTTCCGCGTTCTGGGCGCGGAGACGTACGAGCTGTGCGCTCATTTTCAACGTAATTCGGCCGGCCCAGCCCAGGGCTTGAGCAGGGGCTTCTGGTCTCACGGCGTTGGCAGGCAGTGCTTTCAGCTGGAAGCTCAGAAAGTTCCCCGGTAACGATGTGAGCGCAGACTGTGTGTTGCGCACCCGCTGTCTAACAAGCGTTTGCAGCGGCCGGCCGGCGCTCGTATTTGCTGGATGGCGGTTCCGTGCCCTCCGCAGCTGAAACGCACGTTATGTTTTTCAAAACTGAAATGAACAAAGACATAACAAGCGCATCACCGGCCGCGCAACAGCAGCGGGCCGGTGACGGGCCGAGCCGTTAGGTGGTTTCTTTGGAATTGTATGAGCATAAGATTATTGATAAAAACCTATGTTTTCGTTGTTCTATTGTCATGTGCGTTCCTAGCCTGTGAATCAGTTCCGGAGACAGGCTTACCGGCAGCGGATGACCAAACATCTATTGAATTTCTGGGAATAGTTGATTCACATTACAAAATAGATCCATCTCAATCTGGTGAACCTCCATATATACCAACATCATTTGTAGTTTTTAGAATTAATCAGGTTGTGTCCGGCAAATATGAAAAAGGGACAATTTCGATTCAGAGCGATCGGAATGACATGATTCAAGGTGAAAAATATCTAATAACAGTCTCCATGGGACGTCACTGGTATTACATCAAAAACTCTAAGAGAATTGAGTAACCTTTAAGATGCAGTGGAAGCAGATTTTACTAATCTTTTTCCTTATAAATTTAATTGCGCCCATATCTTTATCTTGTGGCCAGATCGGAAACGACAGGGAATTTTTCGATGCAATATTTGTAGGAGACCTCAAAAAAGTTATTTTGGATCTCAGGCAAAAACCCTCCTTGGTTGACGCAAAAATTGAAGGTCAGACTCCCTTATTTTGGGCCTCAAAGAAAGGTGACCTCGCCATTGTTTCCATTTTGCTGGCCGAAGGGTCCAAGATCAATGTTCAGGACTTAAGGAAAAAAACACCTCTCCATATGACGGCAGGGAGATATATTTCCCATGGCAATGATGAAAAGGCCCTGTTTAGAGTTGCTGAGTTATTAATTTCCTTAGGTGCTGATGTTAATACTGAGGATGCTGATGGATCAACAGCGTTACATGAAGCTGCCAATAGTGGAAGGATTAGCATCGCAGAATTACTTCTTGAAAATGGAGCCGATATCAATAAGCAAAACACACTAGGATGGACTCCTTTTCAATATGCCAAGAGCCGCCACGATACAAAAATGATAAATTTTTTGACTTCTCATGGAGCCAAAGAAGGTAATCAGTAAGAAAAGGCAGCCCAACAAAGCGTTGCACCGGATCCGCCGCGGACCGGTGAACTTTTTCCGTTAGACTGCTTGTAAAGGTGAAAAAATGTATTACGTCTATAGAATATTGTTAATATCAACATTCTTTATTTTCTATGTGCCCAACGTATGGAGTAGTTGTGCAGAAAGAGAACCTATAAAAAAGAGCATAAAAATTGACTCATGTGAGGTCGTGGTTCCGTATGATGTGCCGAGATTAAACGATTTTGCAGAACGTTATCCAAAAGGATTTGTTGAATCGTATCGAAAAGAGGCAGAAAAGACAGTGCAAGACATAATGGAATCTTACCAGGGAGCAATTCTTATTGAAGAGCAAGGGGGAAATACTTTTAAATATTTTCTGGCTAGTAAAGATAAACAAGTTTGCAATAAACTCGATAACGGAAAATTATTGAACGTTGTAATTGATTTTGCCTGTTGTGATGGTGATCCTAATCCTCCCTGTTATCTAGGACTAGCTAGCTATGTGGTTAAGGTTAGTGAAGCAGGTAAAAAATAGAAAAGCAGTCTAACAAATCACTCAAGCGGACGGCGCAATAGCGCCGCCGCGCGGCCCCATCGTGGGACGAGGCGCTGCTTGCGGTCGCGTACTTAGCGCCAAGATGGGGCACCAGCTCTTCGGTCTTCTTGACCTGGTAGAGGGCTGCATGGAAATAATTTGATAAAACCAAAAAGGAGATCGGACTATGGCAGACTCAATCGCCCGCAGAAACTTTATCACCAGCTCAATTATCCTGGCTGCAGCGGCAGGAGCCGGCACGGTCGCTGCCCCGGCCACGGGGAAGAAGCAGGAGTTTTATGAACTGCGAGTCTACCGCGTCAAGAACAGGGACAAGCAGAAATTGGTCAGCGGCTACCTGGAAAAGGCGCTGGTACCGGGCCTGAACCGCCTGGGCATCAATCGGGTCGGCGTGTTTACCCTGATGGAGAGCGCGGATGATCCCGCGCTCTTCATGCTGATCCCCTATCCCACCCTGGAAAATTTGGCTGGCCTCAACCCGAAGCTGGAGGCGGATTCAGCCTACATGGCAGCGTCAAAGGATTTCCTGGCAGAGCCAAAGGAGGACCCGGCGTTCCAGCGGATTGAGAGCAAGTTTTTCAAGGCCTTTTCCGGGATGCCGGTAATTGAGCTGCCGGCGCAAACCCGCGCCAAAAAGGCCCGGATTTTCGAACTGCGCACTTACGAGAGCCACAACCCGGAGCGAGCCGCCCGCAAGGTTGAGATGTTTAACACCGGCGAGATCCAGGTGATGCGGGAAGCTGAGATGGCCCCGGTTTTCTTCGGGGAAGCGCTCATCGGTGCCGACGTGCCGGAGCTGACCTATATGCTGTCCGCCGATAAGATGGCTGCGCACGAGGAACACTGGAAGGCCTTTCAGGCCCACCCGGAGTGGAATCGGATGAAGGGCCTGGCGAAGTACAAGGATACGGTTTCAAAAATCACCAAGTGGTTCCTCGTCCCGAGCGCCTATTCCCAAATCTGATCTCGCTGATATCTGAATGATTGGGGGCAGAAATCTGGCGTATTTTGGGCCTATTTGGGGCCATCCCCTGGCAGCAGGCGAAATCACTCCCCCGCTCTCATCTGTGGGTCAGGGATCCATGGTGAACCCCAAGTGGCGTTTTGCCTGAGGAAAACCCTCTACTTCCAAATGGCTCCGGCCTTTTCGGCTTGGGATGCGATACAATAGCGCCGCCATCATGAAAGGCCCAGCCGCTCTACTCGGATTCTGCTTGATCATCGCCTCGGTGGAGTGCCGCCCAGCCCCAGAATCACCGCCCCTCACTCTGGAAGTCGAGCAGATTACCAAAGGACCGCAGAACCATTTTTTCGGCTACATCGGCCATGTACAGAACATTCCGTGGAACGGCTCTGGCCGCTACCTGATCGCCCTTAGGGTGGGCTTCCACGACCGCATGCCCACACCTGATGACCCAGCCGACATCGTACTGCTCGACACCACCAATGGCTACGCCGTTCGCAGGGTGGAGCAAACTCGAGCCTGGAACCCGCAACAGGGCACTATGTTTTATTGGAATCCCGATGCCCCGGAGACGCAGTTCTTCTTCAACGACCGCGATCCGGAAACGAACCGTGTTTTTTGCGTTCTCTACGACATCGAGCAAGCGCGCCGCATCCGGGAGTATACCTTCGAAGACACGCCAATCGGCAACGGCGGCGTCAACCAGAAGGGCGGGTCGTTTGCGGGACTCAACTACGGTCGCCTGGCCCGGTTGCGCCCGGTGACGGGCTATCCAAACGCTTACGACTGGACCGAGGGCACGCTGCATCCCGAGAACGACGGTGTCTTCCTGGTAGATGTGACCCGTGGCCGAAAAAGGCTGCTCGTATCCTTTCGTCAGATGCGCGACGCACTGGTCGAAGGCCACCCGCGAGTCGATCGTACAGCGCTTTTTATCAACCACACGTTGTGGAATCGTGACGGTGACCGATTGTACTTCTTCGTTCGTGGGAATTTCGGAGACCGTGCGACGCGTGTCAACATACCCATGACGGTTCGGTCCGACGGCAGCGAGCTGACCGAGCAGACCGTCTTTATCGGAGGGCATCCGGAGTGGGAATCAGGAGCTCAGATGATTGGCACCGTCGACAACCGGCTGGTAATTTACGATTCCAGCCAGCAACGAGTTATGGAGGAGCTGGGCACTCCGACAGTCTTTCCCGATCCCGGCAACGACGTGGCTCTTTCTCCGGACGGGGACTGGGTGGTACAAGGCATTGAGGACGGGTCCCGGAATGCCTACGCTGTTTACCGCCGTTCGGACGGAGCTTGGGCGCACACGGGATGGTTCGATCAAGGAGATTACGATAGCGGTCCGCTGAGAATCGACGCCGGCCCCAAATGGAACCGCTCAAGCGACCATATCCTCTTCTCGTCTCTGACCAATGACCCCGAGCCGACCCGCCAGCTTTTTCTGATTCGTGTCATGTCTGAGAGATGAACTCGAGCGCCCTGAACTGGGGGAAGAAGCATGCCCCTCATTTCATCCTGGTCAACAACACCTGGAAGCGTGAATGGGTGCGAAGTGGGTCAAGGTCAGAATCGTTCTCGATCCACTCTTTGTGGGCAAAACCAACCTTCAGGGCCTTCTCGAGGCAATCGATTGCTTCTTCGACCGCTCCTGGATTGGAGTAAACACAGGCCACGTTATAGAGAATTGCAGGCTCTTCGGGGTCCATCTTGTCGGATGTAGGGGTCAGACCCCACTTCTAGCCAAGCAACTGCAGCTCTTTGAGATGATCGATCGTCTCTTGAGAAATGAAGTTATCGTAGGTTTTCAGTTCCTTCTCGGTGGGCGTGCGCTTCCTCATCTCATCCCAGCACATGGGGGAAACGAAGATGAGATCTGCTTCCTGAATGATCTTTTCTACCAAATCTTCTCTGTGGATCGGTGCAATCCAAAACTTCTTCTCCGTTGAAGGATAATAGATATTCATGAAGATCTCCCAGGAAGCATGCATTGTGTGCTCATCCTGGATAACGATGGCGACGTTTCGATCACGAGCCGCGCTCAAGATCTCTGTGTAAATCTGATGACTGGGCTTTATTTCCACGACCGTCTTTCCATAGCGCTCTGCCACCTCATTCACCTCTTCCATGTGCCAGCTGGTAGTCAGCAGATAATCGCTATTCTTCAACAACCCGGCCGCGCCATTGCCTTGGATCTGGCTCAACGAAACCGGTGAAACATCGGCACCGAGACGAAGTTTTAGCTCACGTGAAAAAATAAAGGCCTCTTCTTCGTGGTCGATAACCGCAAGATGAAGTTTTCTGAGGTTGGCTCCGGACGAATAGCCTTCCAAAAGCCGGACGAATTTCTGAGGGGATAGTCCAAGGTTCTTGGCCTTTTGGGAGACTTCTCCCAGCAATTTGTAAATGGCCCGCCGACGCATCTGTTCGTAAGTGTTTTTTCCACTTCGCTTTTGGAGAAAAGCTCCGCTTCCCTTGACAATTTCGATGTATTTTTCGCCAGCCAGGCGAAGATAGACCTTGCGAATGGTCTTGTAATTCACATCCAGGTCGTCGGCCAGTTCTCGAATGGAAGGCAAACGATCTCCTTCTTCGATCTTGCCACAGTATATGGCGGAAACGAGTTGTCCCTTAATTTGATCGTAAAAATTTAACCCAACCTTTTTATCAAGATTAAACTTGATCATGGCAGCACCAGCAGCAATCCAATAAGGGCTCGGTTAACACAATCCCGACATTAGCGTAGCACAAAAGATTCTCTAGTGACCTGTTCCATTCCATACGTATAAGGCCTGAGCGCCTCAGGAATAATCACGCTTCCATCCGCTTGCTGAAAATTCTCGACAATGGCCACCCAGGTTCTTCCCACGGCCAATCCCGAACCGTTAAGGGTGTGGACGAATCGGGTCCGCTTGCCCGCGCCGGGTTTATACCGGATGTTGGCCCGTCGGGCCTGAAAGTCCTCGAAATTACTGCAGGAGGAAAGCTCCCGATAGGTGTTCTGACTGGGTATCCAGGCTTCCAGGTCATAAGTTTTGGCTGAACTGAAACTCATGTCGCCCGTAGACAGAGTAACCACACGATAGGGAATTTCAAGACGGCGCAAGATTTCTTCCGCATGAGATGTAAGCTCTCCCAGCTGTTTATAGGAATCCTCAGGCTTACAAAACGTTACCAACTCGACCTTATTAAACTGATGCTGGCGAATCAATCCTCGGGTATCTTTTCCATGAGAGCCTGCTTCACTACGGAAGCAGGGCGTATTGGCCACGAAATTAATGGGCAGATCTTCCTCGGATAGAATTTCACCGGCAAAAACATTGGTTACAGGAACCTCGGCGGTTGGGACCAGGAAATAATCAGTTCCATCGACATGAAACAGATCGGCTTCGAATTTCGGAAGATTTCCGGTGCCAAAAAAGCTAGCTCGGTTTGCCATAAAAGGAGGAAGGATCTCCAAGTAACCGTGCTCACGGATGTGTATGTCCAGCATAAAACTGATAAGAGCTCGTTCCAGTAGTGCTCCCGCGCCATAATAGTTGGTAAATCGAGCACCCGCGACTTTACTGGCGCGCTCTAGATCAAGAATTCCCAGATTCACACCGAGATCAACATGGTCGCTGACCGGAAAATCAAAATGAGGTGGCGCGCCCACTTCCCTGGTTACCGTATTAAAAGATTCATCCAAACCTACCGGTACGCTCTCATGGGGGAGGTTGGGAATGACCGCTAGAAACTCATTTATGTGTCCCTCAAGTTTTTTGAGCTGATCATCCAGTTCTTTGATGCGAGCCGATACCTGCTTCATTTGCTCAATTTTCTGGCTGGCATCTTCCCCCTTTTTTTTCAGCTCTGCAATCTCGTCGCTGGTTCGATTACGCAGGGCTCGGAGTTCTTCCCATTCCATCCGAACCGAGCGTTCTTCTTGATCCAGCCTTAAGAATTCTTCCCGATCCAGCTCAAAGCTCTTTGTCTTGAGCCGCTCTTGGACAAAGGAAAGATTTTCCCGGATGAAGGTTCTGTCCAACATTTCGTTTCACAGTTTCAAGCTTCTCAAATAATCGCGGAATTCCCCTTGCAAGTCCTCGCGCCGCAAAGCAAATTCAACCGTGGCAATCAGATACTCAAGCTTGTTTCCCACATCATAGCGGGTGCCCTCAAAACGATAAGCGTACACTGGCTCCAACTCCATTAGTCCTCGGAGACCGTCCGTGAGCTGAATCTCTCCTCCGGCGCCCGGTGTTGTTTTCTTCAAGGCCTGAAAAACTCCCGGCATAAGAATGTACCGGCCGATGATGGCCAGATTGGAAGGAGCCTCTTCCCGAGGGGGCTTTTCCACCATATCTCTGATCCTAAGGAGGCGGTGGTCTTTGCTCTCCACCGGTTCCACCGCCACCAATCCAAAGCGCGAAACGCTCTCCCAGGGGACTTCTTCTACAGCCACGACGCTGGCCTGGTAACGATCATAGACTGTGAGCAACTGCTTCATGCACGGTACTTTATGGACAACGATGTCGTCACCCAAGAAGACGCCGAAAGGTTCATCTCCAATGAACGTTTCGGTGATTTGCACGGCGTGCCCAAGCCCCAGCGGCTTCTTTTGACGGATCGAGGAGACCGCGATCATCTCTGAGATGTTTCGGACAATTCTCAGAAGATCCTCTTTTCCCTGTTCTTTAAGCCGGTGTTCCAGCCTGTAGTCATAATCGAAGTGGTCCTCGATCTCATTTTTGCCTTGACCAGTCACAAAAATAATATCTTCAAATCCGGACTGCACCGCCTCCTCTACGACATACTGGATGGTCGGCTTGTCCACTATGGGTAGCATTTCCTTGGGTATTGCTTTCGTGGCCGGAAGAAATCGAGTCCCCATTCCAGCTGCAGGAATCACCGCTTTGCGCACACGTTCCATCGAGCTCTCCTTCGCCTTTCTGTTTGAATTAGGAGGATGATAGCACGCCAAAGAAAGACGAGAAAGCCACCAGGGATGCCACCTTCTGCCCGCGAATCACGCAAACGGGCGCGAATCAAGTAGGCCTAAATGAGTCGACGGACGGCTATTTGGACACTCAAATGAGTGGGGAGGCCCACTTGATTCGC
>JALLOL010000110.1 GCA_027717875.1 Acidobacteria bacterium AH-259-L09
GTTAATGCAATCCGCGAAGATGGGTCGTGCATTTCTTACTAGAGCTGATATTCCTTAGCACAAGGAGTGAGCTAACGTTGGGCAGCCCGCCCGTTCGGCATACGGCGTGAACGCCGCGACGCAGACCTGCGCCTCCGTCCGGTCGGCAACCAGGGCAGGGACGGCACGCGCCTGCGCCAGCACTACTCCTGCAGTTCGACTCTTGAATAGAGCGCAAGAATCTCGGTCTCCGATGGAGGTTGGAGGACGTTGCGTTGGGCAAAGTCGTTCGCTTGAGGATACGATGTCGACCGAATCCGCGCCGCTGCCTTCGGAAGGTCGTACCGGGTGTGGCGAAGCACAACGTCCGGTTCCAGCAAGACCCAGTAGGCGCCGGGCTCCCCAAACGGCATGCCCACGCTGCCAGCATTCACGATGCGCGTGGCGCCCACTGCGCGGTCGAACTGCATGTGTGGGTATGGCCGCAGACAACCAACGGCACGTCGAGGCCCCGGAAGATCGGCACGAGGCAGTTCTCCGGGGTCAGGCGAGTAAAGATCTCGGTATCGCTGCGCGGGGTCGCGTGGCAGAACAGCACGTCGCCCAGCCCTGCAATCGCGATGCGAAGTGTCGGCGGCCAACTCGCAATTAGGCGCTCATCCGCTGGGTGAAGCTGCTCCGCGACCCATTGCACGGCTTCGCGAGCCTGTTCGGGAAGCATTCCCAGTTCGCGGCTCGCCATCTGCGCCAGCACGGCGGTCTCGCCGTTACCTCGAAGGAACTCAACTGGTGTACTGAGTCCCAGCAGGCACTCGAGCGTTTCACGCGGCATCGGACCCGGGAGCACATCGCCTCCAACGACGACACGGTCCGTTCCTGCTCGGTGTATGTCCGCGAGCACAGCCTCCAGCGCGGGCAGGTTGCCGTGAATGTCGTAGAGGGCCGCAATCCGCATGTGATGCCAACCCGTCGAAAGATCGACTCCAGTTGTCTGCCTAACGTTTTGGGTTCAGCGGCGGCGCACAGCGCCGTCCGCTGCAACCGGTTGTTGGGCGGCGCCATTGAACATCACCGCCGAACCTCGCTCATAAGCGCAAGAAGGTTTCCGTCCGGATCGCGGAAAAAAGCCATCCACAATTCATGGTCCGGTAGTTTCGCTATGAGGTGAGGCTTTGCTTCAAAGAGAACGCCCCGTGCCGACAACGTTTCGAAAGCCGCATCGAGGTCGGGGACCTTGTAGTAGATGACTGAACTGTAATTCTCGGACTGGGCTTTGGCAGGAGCATCCAGCATCAGCCGGACACCGGCGCAGTCGAAGAAGCCAAGACCTGGTGGCGCCTGAAAGAGGAATCGCATTCCCAGAGTATCGCGGTAAAAGGTGATTGCCCGTTCGATATCGCCAACCGGGACGGCAATCTGCCCGATTTCAAAGTTGCTTGTCACAGAGTCGCTCATGAAGGGGTTCCTCCCGTGATGTATCACTCCGCCCAACTATTGCTTATGCGGCACTAATACGACTGATTGACCTCTCGTTTGTTCGGCTCGATCAGATCCCACAGGTTCCCGTATAAGTCTTCGAAAACAGCAACTGTCCCGTACGGCTCGCTTTTCGGATCCCTGACGAACTTAATGCCGACCGAAAGCATCTCATTGTAGTCTCGCCAGAAGTCATCTGTACTGAGGAACAGGAAAACCCGGCCACCGGTCTGGCTTCCAATGTGTGCTTCTTGCTCTGGTGTTGATGCTCGGGCCAACAGAAGGTTCGTGCCGTTTGATCCCCGGGGAGCTACAACGACCCAACGCTTCTCCTGATCAGGCTGGTAGGTGTCTTCAACTAGCTGGAAGTGAAGCTTTTGGCAGAAGAAGTCGATGGCTTTGTCGTAGTCGCGAACAACCAGAGCGACATGAATAATCGATTGGTTCATAGTCGAGCATAGCCTTCAAGTTTACTACGCGACGAGTTTACGGGTGATGGTTCAACAACGCCTCCGAAATGTGAAGATCGGAGAAAAGCTCACTGGTCATAAAAACAGGAGAAGATCACGAAGGGAGTACAAGCAAATCGATTGTCGAGGGGTTGGAGCACCCGTTCGGGAGGTAGCTGTCTTATGAGCGGGGGTCGGCACCGTTCCCACGGCACTCTCGCCGTCCCCTTTGAACTCTTTCGGCAATCGCACCGTTCACATCGGAGTTGATCTCGATTGATCATTGACATCTTCTCAAGTGGCGTTAGACTGTCAACTGGTGCTTCTGGGCTTCGACATCATTCCTTTCCGTCTCCAGCTGATCTTCAGCCACATCCGGCCCATTTAAAACCTCGTCAAACACCTCGGAAAACTCGTGAAAATAGTCCCTCCTCCGCAACTTGCAGCTCACGGGCTGGGTCGGACTGGTTCTCTTCGACTGAAGAGCACGCTCAAAACGACGCAGCGGACCAAAAATCCGGTGGCTGAACTCGATGCTCGACCAGGCCACAAAGCCCAGAGAAAGAAGCAATACCCACCAATTGGTAAGACAGAAACTCAGAAACTGGCTGAGTACGAGGCGCGACAGCTCCCAATCTCTGGCAAGCATCACTTTGGAAGTAGCATTCACCATGGTGAGAGCAAGAAAGACGAGAGGAAAGAGCAAAGCGTGAAGTGCAACCTCTACAGCAAAACGAGCTTGCTGCTTCTTATCGAGACAATACTGCCTGCGCCTCTCAGTTTGTATTTTCAAAAACATACAAGTCCCTCCTCCTTGTTCTGTTAGCTTCGTAAGAATCGAGAAGCATAATTTCAACCGCCTCTTTCTCCGTGGCCATGGATGTCGCTGTCAACCCACTCAGCTCATCTTCTTACATCGTCCAAGCGACGATTCATTCCTGAGTAAGGGGTAACCCTCTACGAGCAGGGGTCGGCTCCGCTGCCACGGCACTCCCGCCATCCCCTCTGAACCCTCTTGGTAATCACGCCCGTGACATCGGAGTCGATGGTCGGATTGCCGCTGATCTCCATGTATCCGCCAGATAGGCGTACCACGGGGTTTTCATCCCCTGGGTTCGGATAGTCCGTATCAGCATCGTCCAGAGCGATGATCTGTCCGCTGATGATCATGGCCGGGTTTCCCGAGATGCCGATTTGGTGTCTGGCATAGGCGACCCCTGTGATTTGCGGATTGCCGCCCAATTTATAATCGTGTCCGGTGACCACTGCATAAGAAACCCCTCCCGTTGTCAGATCCGCTTGAAACCAAGGGTTTCCCGAGATATCCATATAGCCTTCGGCAATCCACGTCAGGGACATGGCGGGTCCGCCTTCGCCGGGATTGCCCGAGCTGACGATGGAACCCTCGGAATAGTAAGTCCCAGCGGGAGTGCTGTTGCTACCTAACTTCCATTCTTTTTTGCTGGCGTCGAACGACCAGCCACTCCAGGCTCCACCCCCTTGAGGATTTCCTGCCTGATCGGTGATGGTCCCATCGTCGTGGAGGATCCAGTCGGCCAGGGGCTTGAGTGTTGTGGGATCGATATCGGGAATGGAAACAGAGGCCTCGCCTGGCCGCTTGTCCGGCGGGCTGTCAAACCCGCCTGCTCCTGCGCATCCTGGGCCAGTATCGGGATTTCCGCTTTCGTTGATGGAACCCGTGCTGCTGTAGTACTGTTCAAAACACGGATCTCCGGAGATGTCGATATCGCCATTGGCGTGCACGGCCCCGCCATCCCCGATAATCGTGGGATCACCATTGATTTTGAGATTGCCCTTGACCACAATGGCGGGCAGAGTAGAAACCAACAGGGACAATTCAACCGTGGCTTTTGCACCGTCTGCCCCAAAGCCGGTGGAAACAATCCTGACAAAACCATTGGCGTCGTTGTTCGGGTCAGTGTCGGGAAGATTGGGTGGGTCAGTCGTACTGGATTCATAAGCGTGGTCATCACAAATACTGACTTCGTAGCGCCCTCCCCCAAAAGATAAGCCAGCGGACGGGATGGGATCGCTCGGGACTCCGCTCAATTCGTCCCCGTTGCAGGCCGTCCCGTCCCCTGCTTGAAGCAGAGTATCGAAGTTTGTTGTCCCATTGGCCTCGATCAGAGCTCTGCCATGTCCTAGACCAGACTCTGCTATATAGAAAGCTTCGCTCATCTGCCGCTCGTTCTTGGCGGCGGTCGTGGCCACAATGCCAATGGTTGTCAAGGCCAGACCCAGCACGGTAATCAACATCATGCCAAGAATAGCGGTGACCAGTGCGACACCCTGCTCAGAGCGGTCCCGGGTCAGACACTGTTGGCGACGGAGCTTCTCGTACATGGTTTATTCCCTCCTGGCTCGCATGGTGGCAGACGATTTGAAAACCATCGACGGCACATTGGGCACCTGGGTGCGCAATTCGATATCCACAAACGCAATATCCCCGTTGTTGCTGATCGGATCCGCGATGGGCACGTTGTCGGCATCACGGTAAGTAAAGGTCAGAGATTCGATGCTGTCCACGAACTCAACGGGGCTGGCGTCAAAGCTGGGCTCTTCCTTGTACAAGACGCCGTTGTTTGTGGTGAAAATGATATTGTCATAGCGGTCGGTTACGTCACCGTCCGCTGGATTCCAGTCACCCTGCAGCTGAATGCTATCCGCTTGGGTATTGCCATCTGGGTCTGGCTCGATCGCGTCAAAGGTAATCCCTTGCGTATTATTGCCAGCCATTCGGATAAACCGCACCATGGTGTCCAGAGCCACACGCGCATTGTTCTGGGCTTCGATTAGTTGCCGCTGCGACACATAATTATGTGCAACGACGATGATGCTTCCACCCAGGACGCCCAACATAATAGCCAGAAACGCCACGACGATTAGCAGCTCGACCAGACTGAAACCTCCCATTGTTATCTGTGCCCGGGATTGAGTTTGAACAACCTGCACGGTCCTCAGTTGCCCTCCAGAAGCAGATGAATTTCCACGGGAGCCAATTTTATGCCGGGATCGTTGGGTTCGACTCTAACCCTCACTTCGAGGGTGTTGGCCCGACCGTTGAGCACTTCCCAGCGTCGCACGAAGCCCTCGGTTTCATCGTAATGATTAGCGATATTGGTGGCCAAACTGCCGCCGATGGCCAGCTCGGGGGAATCGGGGTCAATCACCTGAAATTGCTCTATTTTTTGCTTGGCCAGACCATTAGCCCGCGTGCTGTGACGCGACACGGTCTGCAGGTTGATGCCGTAAACAATCAGTAGGGCCACAGCCATGACGCCCACTGCGGTAACCAGCATTGCAATCAGGACTTCTATCAAGCTGAGCCCACGCTGGCTGCGATCCTCGTAATTCATGGTCATCTCATCAGTTGATCGTCACCCGGCCCGTCGGTGAGATAGTGATATTCCTTAGGTCTCCGCTCCTATCACGTTTCAGTCGAATCGTCTCCGGTGCCGTGGTTGGCCAGCCCAGCGGGTCGAAGGTAATCTCGGGTGGAGTCGGCGGGGCCACAAAGCTGATGCCACTTGGCAGCGTCTGCGCAGCACCCACATTGACAGGTCCTCCATCCTCGTATTGGACCTGAACCGTTCGTGCAGCGGTGTCAATGACCAGCTTCACGTTGCGATTGAGTTTGAGGGCATTGAGGCGTGCATCGCCCACCTTGGTATCGATCACGGAGGCTGAAGTCTCGAGGCGAAATAACTCTATGCTTTCTGCAAAGAATGGCATTGCCGCTGAGCCCAAGATCAAGAGAATCAACACGACGAGGGAGATCTCCACCAGGGTGAACCCACGTTCCTTCATTTTCCTATTGCCCTCTCCTATTTCGTCTCGCAAAAACAATTCCTTTAGTCCCCTGGTCCGATCACGCTTTGATCGAATGGTCTCCATGTGGTCTTGGTCACCGTTTATCTCGGCCCGATTGAGGACGCTGGAGCCATACCAGATTGCTACAACTCTCTATATATTGGTATGAATCACCTTGGTTTGATCTATATGCAGGGGTAGTTTTCCGCAAGCTGTGTTGGTAAAGGCGTCCGACACTGTAAACCAAGGTTGTCAGATTTTCCGTCTCGTCGGAGTTTTCCCATCCGTTGGGTCCTTCGTCTTGAAACATTTATTCCCCCAAAAGAACATATCCCATCACAGGACATATATGGGGTGATTGGAATCACATATGCCTGTATTCTCATTGCGTGGGAGGTTGCTGGGGACAAGCAGGCGATGAGCAAGCCGGCACCGCAAGAAACCCCACGTACCTGTGGGGCTTAGAGACATTGTCGCCTCTGACCGAACTTGGTGTTCTGGGGCAATTGAACGGTTTACTTTTTTGCTCATCTGCTAATCCGGCCCTGCTGCTTGAGCAGCTGACGCGAGAAGTAAGTCGCTCGAGCACGGGCCATTTCGAGTGGAAGGACCAAGAGGAAGAATATATGGCAGGCTACTGGTCAATGTTCCTAAAGCCTAACTTTCTTGCTCCCGATTGGATTGTGGTGATGAGTGAATCCAAAGCCAACGTGCTTGCGCCACTAGCCTCAAAATAAGCGCAATTCTAAAAACAGGGTCTCCCTCCGGTTTTTGGAGGCGTTTTTTCGGCCTACGGGCTCACTTGTGGCCTCCCTTGGTCCGGAGGGACCCGTCTAAGCATGGGGTTTTCCTCCCGGAACACCATTTGACGCCGAAATAGGCGATTTTGTGCGCATTGATCGGTATTTACGACGCACCTCCCCCTCATTATCCCTTCACGTATTCCCTGAAGGCTCTTCAGGTAAGGCACTGCTGTTTCAGCCACGCACTTGCCTCCAACAGAAGCCGAGTCCAAGAATTGACTTGAAGGAGCCGGTAGATCAGCCGCCGGCCGCTGCGCAGGATCTGGCAGGGCAACTGGATGATCTCCTGCAGAAAGCGCCGAAATTCCATCCGCAGGATCTGCCGCGCTCGCTGTTTGTGCGGCAGCACCAGCCCCAGCCAAGCCTTCAGATTCCAGGCCTGCGCCGCGATCACCAGGTACGCCCAATTCGAAACCAGCGTATCCGAAGGCATGCGCAGCGCTTCCACTCCGTTCTTGAGCTGCTCAATCACGTTTTCCTGATTACAGCGCCGGTTGTTCTCCCTGACCACCTCGGACGCCCTCATCTCCTCTGCAGCCACATTGGTCACATAAAAGTGATAGCGAGTTTGCGGCAGCAGCCGCTGCTGCCCTTTTTCCACCAGGATGCTCTTGCGCAAGACGATCATCCGATACGTCTTTTCCGCCTGAGTGGGCCGATACTGCAGCTCGGCCACCTCCTCTCGCTCCAGCCTCAGATTTTTAAAACCTCGCCGGCGCACGATCTCGCGCTTCACCTTCCCTCGCCGCTTCCGCCTCTTCTTGCCCGCCTGCTGCCCCGACGATCGCACCAGTTCGCTCCAGGCCTCCTCCGGCAGTGCGTCGGCCCGAGCCACGAAACTCGGATGGGCATCGATTCCGAAGTTGAATTCCACCCCGTCGTCCGTCCACCGGTCAAAGTGGCGGGTCAGGGAAAAATCCGTATCTCCTCGCAGCCGCACTTTCCGAAAACCGCCCCCGCGCACCAGCGCGATGGCTCGATCGATCCACTCCGGCGCCCCCTCGTGGGAGGGCCGACTGGCCGGGCGATTGACCGCATACAGCACCTCTCCTGTGTTGGCCAGGCTGACGATCAGCGGCCCGTAGCCCCACTCCCCCTTATAACTGACATCGATCCCTTCCTTGCATTCGCCCCAGGTCGGGGCAATCGTCCCATCGATGTCCAGGTCCGCTCGTTCAAAAAAACTTTCCGCCTGCTGGCGCCATACCTTCAGCCGGGGCCCCTGGACGGCCTCCATCAAATCGATGACGTCCGCCTCCGAAAAACGCCTCAGAAAATCGCCTGCCGTACTGGGGGCCGGAATCTTCTGTGCCCCCACCGCTTCCAGATAACTCACATTCTTTCTCCGGCTCTCCACGTCCTGAAGACGCGTCCCTCCGCTCGACACGTTGTAAATGAGGCTGAGGATGTGGTCGGACTCGTGGTAGGGCTGGTGGCGCTTAAAGACCGTGACTCCCTGGTCGATCGCCTCGGCCAGACCCACGGTTTTCACCAGCTGCTGGACCAGACCTA
>JALLOL010000111.1 GCA_027717875.1 Acidobacteria bacterium AH-259-L09
AATGGGGGCTGGTGGCATTGCTGCTCATCATAGTGCCCCTGCTGGTGTACGCACCTGTAAGGGATTACCCCTTTGTCAACTATGATGATGACGTATACGTCACGGGTGTTGAGCAGGTTCGGGGGGGCTTGACCTGGGAGAACGTGCGGTGGGCCATGACGACCCTGGAGGCGGCCTTTTGGCACCCGCTGACTTGGCTCTCGCACCTGCTTGATGGCCAGCTTTTTGGATTGAATCCGGCCGGACATCATCTGACGAGTCTTTTCCTTCATGTCGCCAATGCCGTGCTGTTGTTTTGGGTGCTGGAGCGGATGACGGGAGCGCTGTGGTGCAGTGGCTTTGTGGCGGCGCTCTTTGCGCTGCACCCGCTCAATGTGGAGTCGGTGGCCTGGGTGGCCGAACGCAAGAATGTGCTGAGTACGCTGTTTTGGCTGCTGACGATGGCGGCCTATGTGGGCTATGTGAGGAAGCCCGGGTGGAAGCGCTATTTAGGAGTGATGGGGGTTTTTGTGTTGGGATTGATGGCGAAGCCGATGCTGGTGACGCTGCCCTGTGTGCTGCTGCTGTTGGACTATTGGCCACTGGGGCGGCTGGGCAAAGACTGGAAGGAACTTCGAGGGCGTCTGCCCCGGTTGGTGTTGGAAAAAGTGCCGCTGTTGGTTCCAGTGGGGGCCGTGAGCGTGTTAGCGGTCGAGGCACAGTCCCAGTTCGGGGCGCTGTCGCCGTCGCAGGGCCTGACGCTGGGGGTTCGACTGGCCAACGCGGTGGTGTCCTATGGGCTTTATTTAAAAAAGATGGTGTGGCCGACAGATTTGGCCGTTTTCTATCCGCATCCGGGAAGCTCCCTGAAGGCATGGTGGGTGGTTCTGGCGGCAGTGGTTCTGGTGGGTATCTCACTCGGGGTCTGGTGGCGAAGACAGAGTTCTCAGTATTTAGTAGTCGGATGGCTGTGGTACTTAGGGACGCTCGTTCCGGTGAGTGGCCTGGTACAGGTGGGATCACACGCTATGGCAGACCGTCACGCCTACGTACCTCTGGTTGGCTTGTTCATCATGGTGGCGTGGGGCGCGGCAGAAATAGCGCAGAGTGCCCATCTCAAGAGGAAATGGCTGCCAGGCACAGGTGTTTGCATGGTCATGGTACTGGCAATCCTCACTCGGGTGCAATTAAGCCACTGGCGCGGCAGCACCACACTCTTTGAGCATGCTCTTCGAACTACGACCAACAATCACGTAGCTCACAACAACCTGGGAACGGCGTTGGGAGAAAAAGGGAAATTGAAAGAGGCTATCCGACACTTTTCCAGCGCCGTGAACATTAATCCAAACTATCTCGATGCTCACATCAATCTGGGCTCGGCCTTAGCCCGACAAGGAAGATTGGATGAGGCGATCGGGTGGTACCGTCGAGCCCTTCAGCTTGCCCCTGACCACGCGGTGATCCACAACAATTTGGGATTGGCACTAATGGAAAAAGGAGAAGTGAAGGATGCAATCCACCACTTTTCTGAGGCCATTAAAATCAAACCCGACTACCGGGAGGCTCAGGACAACCTTCGTCGACTCCAGACTAGGTAGAAGTTAATGACCACTCCTTATAGCTTTCGCCGCAATCGGAAATGGATTGCTGCGCTGTTCTTGCTCCTCGCTACTTTCACTGTTTACTTTCCTGTCTGGCAATACGAATTTGTGGATCTGGACGACGATCTTTACGTTGCCAATCCTCGGGTACGGCTCGGTTTGACCTGGGGGAATGTGTGGTGGGCATTGACCGCGGTGGAGGCAGGGTTTTGGCACCCACTCACCTGGTGGTCGCACATGCTGGATTCCACCCTTTTCGGGTTGAATCCAGCCGGGCATCATCTGATGAATCTTCTCCTTCACCTCACCAATGTCCTGCTGTTGTTTTGGGTGCTTCAAGAGCTGAGTGGAGCCGTGTGGTGCAGTTTTTTTGTGGCTGCGTTGTTTGCGCTCCACCCCCTTAACGTGGAGTCGGTAGCATGGATCGCGGAGCGCAATAATGTACTGAGCACAATGTTTTGGCTGCTGACAATGTGGGCTTATGTGGGATATGTGAGAAAGCCGGGCTGGGCACGCTATTTGAAGGTGATTGCACTGTTTGTGTTGGGATTGATGGCGAAGCCAATGCTTGTGACGCTGCCCGGTGTGCTGCTGCTGTTGGACTATTGGCCTCTGGGCCGACTGGGAAGTTCGTGGAGCGAATTCTGGCAGAAGTTCCCAAAGCTGGGATTGGAGAAAATTCCCTTCCTGGTTCTGGCCGTGGCCAGTGGGATATTGGCCATCCATGCGCAATATCAAATGGGTGCCATTCAGTCTCTGCAGGAATTCCCCTTCGACGTCCGGCTGGCAAACGCCCTGGTAGCCTATATGACTTATTTGACTAAGATGATCTGGCCGGCTTACCTGGTCGTTGTCTATCCCCATCCAGGAACTTCCTTACCCGGCTGGCACATTGTGCTGGCCGGTCTGGTATTGACCATTATTTCAGCACTGGTCTTGCGGACATCGCGCTCTTTTCCGTATCTCCTGGTGGGATGGCTGTGGTATTTGGGCACGCTGTTTCCGGTGAGTGGTCTCATCCAAGTTGGCATTCACGGGATGGCCGACCGCTACGCCTATGTACCTTTAATTGGCATATTCATTCTCTTGGTGTGGGGTTCTGCAGAATGGTTAGCCCGCTCTCGTGTACGGAAGGAGCTGTGGGTTGCAGCGGCTGTTTGCCTGCTCATTGGGCTGTCGATGAACAGCCGACTTCAGTTAGGTTACTGGCGAAATGGTGTCACCCTGCTTGAACACGCGATTCGGTCCACTGATAACAACTATCTGGCCCATAATAATCTTGGCGCAGCTCTACTGGAGCGAGGGAGATTGGATGAGGCTATCCAGCACTTTTCAAAAGCCCTCGAGATCAAGCCCGGTAGTGCTGGAATCTTTTACAACTTAGGACTGGCGCTAAAGAGGAAGGGAGAACGAAAGAAGGCTGCTCAGTATTTTTCCAAAGCTCTTGAATTGAACCCAGGACTGGCCGAAGCCCACAACAACCTGGGAGCTATCCTGATGGCACAAGGTCAGCTCGAACAGGCGATTCAACATTTGGTAAAGGCCGTGGAAATCAACCCGACGCTCTTCGAAGCTCACAATAACTTAGGTACGACACTGGCGAAGAGCGGTCAGATCAATGAGGCGATTGCGCATTTCTCAAAAGCCTTGGAAATCAATCCTCGTCTGGCTAAAACTCACAATAATTTGGCTGCGGCATTGGATCTGCAAGGACACTCAGAGGAGGCAATCCATCATTATCGTCGTGCCCTCCAGTTGGATCCCGGCTTTTACTTAACACACAACAACCTCGGGAAGGCGTTAATGGAAAAAGGAGATCTTGTCAGCGCAGCTCGACACTTCTCCAGGGCCATTGAAATTCAGCCCAACTTTGCCGACGCTCACTATAACCTGGGCTTGGTGAGAAGAGAGCAAGGGAGAATTGAGGATGCCATCGAATGCTTTCACCAGGTTTTGAAAGTCAGGCCGAATGACACTCGAGCCCGGCATTCCCTCGCCCTTCTCCTGAAGAAGGAAGACCAGTGAGTGATTTTTTCCGCCGCGTTCAAAACAAAAGTGGCCTCGTCGTGCTGCTTTTGGCCAGCTTAACACTCGTTGTCTATGCATCCGTGGGGAACTACGAATTTGTCAATGTCGATGACGACCTTTTCGTTACCAGCAATGCCCGCGTTCGGGAAGGCCTAACCTGGGAGAACGTAGGATGGGCGATGAGGAGCCTGGAGGCGGCCTTCTGGCAACCGCTGACGTGGTTGTCGCACATGTTAGATTGCGAGCTTTTTGGGTTGAATCCGGCCGGACATCACCTAATGAGTGTTTTGCTGCACGTGCTGAATGTGATCCTGCTGTTTTGGGTGCTGGAGCGAATGACGGGAGCGCTGTGGTGCAGTGCCTTTGTGGCGGCGCTCTTTGCCCTGCACCCGCTCAATGTGGAGTCGGTGGCCTGGGTGACCGAGCGCAAGAATGTGCTGAGTACGCTGTTTTGGCTGCTGACGATGGGAGCGTATGTGGGGTATGTGAGGAAGCCCGGCTGGAAGCGCTATTTAGGGGTGATGGGGGTTTTTGTGTTGGGATTGATGGCGAAGCCGATGCTGGTGACGCTGCCCTGTGTGCTGCTGCTCTTGGACTATTGGCCGCTGGGTCGGTTCGGAAAAGACCGGAAGGAGCTGCGAGAGCGCCTCCCGCGGTTGGTCTTAGAGAAGATACCGCTGTTGGTTCCGGTCGCGGCGGTGAGCGTGCTGGCGGTCGAGGCACAATCCAAGGCCGGAGCCCTGCCTACCTTCGGCATGCTGCCGACAGGTGTTCGAGTGGCGAATGCGGTGGTGTCCTATGGGCTTTATTTAAAAAAGATGGTGTGGCCGACGGATCTGGCCGTTTTCTATCCACATCCGGGAAGCTCAGTGAAGGCATGGTGGGTGGTTTTGGCGGCAGTGGTTCTGGTAAGTATCTCACTTGTGATTTGGTGGCGAAGGCAGAGTTCTCGGTATTTAGTAGTGGGATGGCTGTGGTACTTAGGGACGCTCGTTCCGGTAAGTGGCCTGGTACAGGTGGGAGGGCACGCCATGGCAGACCGTTTCGCCTATGTGCCTCTCATTGGTTTGTTCATCATGGTGACGTGGGGCGCAGCAGAAATAGCGCAGAGTGCCCATTTGAAGAAACAATGGCTGGTGGCGGCGGGTATCAGCGTGGTGATGGTGTTGGCGCTGCTTACTCAGCTGCAGTTAAGCCATTGGCGCAATAGCATCGCCCTGTTCGAACACGCTTTGCAGTCCACTACGAACAATCATCTGGCCTATTCCAACTTAGGGCTCGCGTTTCTGGAAAGGGAAAGCCTGGATGAGGCTATTTATCATTTTTACAAGGCCATTGAGATAGCACCAATGTTTGCTCTGGCGCACAGCAACTTGGGAACCGCTCTACAGCGAAAAGGCATGCTTGACGAGGCCCTTGAACATTCCATCAGGGCTCTTGAAATCAATCCAGACCTTCCCGAAGCACACAATAACCTTGGAATTGTACTATTTCAAAAAGGAAGATTGAACGAAGCTTCGCAGCACTTCTCAAGGGCACTGGAAATCAAGCCTGACTACGTCCCTGCTTACTACAACTTGGGCATGGTTATGGCGGATCAGAATAGAATCAAAGAGGCCATCGAATGTTTTCGTCAGGTCTTGAAGCTGGATTCCGGTCACGCCGGAGCGCGGCGTCGACTAACTCTTCTCTCCGAACGTCGATAGGGGGCCGTGTCTTTAAAATTTAAATTTTGGACTCAAAATTTTGGATTTTAAAAGACACGGCCCCCTACTTTAACTTGATTCGTCCAAACTTTCGCCTGCCGACTCTCAGAACGAAGTCAGACTCTTGGTTGGGATCGATCTGATGAGCTGGATCCTCTATTTTCTCTCCGCCAATTGAAACACCTCCCTGCCGGATGAGGCGTCTTGCGTCAGACTTTGAAGAAGAGAAATCAACCTGAACAATCAAGTCTGCCAGTGAAATGGGCGGTCCGTCGCACCGGATCTCAAATATGGGCATTTCCTGTGGATCCTCCCTCCTCTGAAAGACCCTGGCGAATTGCTCTCGTGCCTCTCGTGCTGCCCTTTCACTATGAAAATCTGTAACGATTTGAAAGGCCAGGTCGGCTTTGACTTTCATGGGATGAAGTGAGCCGGAGTCAACTCCCGATTTCAGCTTTTGAATCTCCTGTTCTGGCAGATCCGTCAGAAGGTCAAAGTAACGCCACATCAATTCGTCACGGATTGACATCAGCTTGCCATAGATCTCCTGAGGCGGCTCGTCGATACCGATGTAGTTTCCAAGCGACTTGCTCATTTTCTCGACCCCGTCCGTTCCTTCCAAAATGGGAGTCATCAGCAAAACTTGAGGCTGCTGGCCGAACTCTCTCTGGATATCCCGACCCACCAAGAGGTTGAACTTTTGATCGGTTCCCCCGAGTTCGAAATCTGCCTGCAGGAAAACACTGTCATAGGCCTGAGCCAGGGGGTAGAGAAGTTCGTGGATGGAGATGGGTTGATTAGATCCCATCCTTTTGGCAAAGTCATCACGCTCCAGCATCCTGGCGACGGTATACTTCGAGGACAGCCGGATCCAGTCCTCGGAGCAGAGGGAGGCTAACCAGCGGCTGTTGAAATCAATGGCTGTCTTTTCGGGATCCAGAATCTTAAAGACCTGCGTTTTGTAAGTTTCGGCGTTCTCAAGAACCTCTTCTTGCGTTAAGGGTGGTCTCGTTTTGCTTCTTCCGCTGGGATCTCCAATCCTGCCGGTGAAATCTCCGATGAGGAAAATGACGCGGTGGCCGAGATCCTGAAAGTGCTTCATCTTGCGAAGAAGAACAGTGTGGCCCAGATGCAGATCAGGCGCTGTCGGATCGAATCCGACCTTTACCGTGAGCGGCTCTTTGGTCTTTTCCGATTTCTCCAGCTTCTTGCGAAGTTCCTCCTCGGTGATGGTCTCAGCAGCCCCTTTCAGAAGGTAAACCACTTGCTCATCGAGCGTCATCTCTGCTCTTCCCATGGGATCGCCTATTATAAAGAGCAATAGAACAATAGAACAATGGAACAATAGAATAGCGGAGCCACAACACCACAGCACCACAGCACGGCGGCACCGCAGCCCCAAGCATTTGCCCGCGCAGGAGAGCCGCATGATATTCTCACCGGCATAAGGGAAAAGAATGACCGTCATGAAGGAAAAAGAATTAAGAGTATTAAAACTGAAGGCCGAGTCCTTCGATCGGATTGTTGAGAAATATAAGAGTCTTCAGGCGGATGCTGGCTTTTACAGCAAAAACTGGGTGGAATTGGTTGAGGTGATTGAAGACAGACTAGAAAGATTAAGTCGAGTTCAATAATCCACTTTTTCTGAACAGAAGGCCGCCATTGAAGGTTTCGATCAAAGCATGCCGTTCCCTTATTGGTAACCTCATCCCGCCTTATCTTTGCTCTCCCTTGAAATCCTCCCTTATAGTTGCTACCGTTTTTGCACGAATCATATTTCTCAAAAGGAGAGAACCATGGCTGATATGGACAAAATGAAGGAAGTGAAAGGCTTTTACCCGGATATTCCGGTGGAGAACAAGCCTTTCTTTTTACGGGGGGCCAACGCTCTGGATTGGGGAATGCAAAATCGCTTTTCGCGTATTTTCAATCCCCAATCTGGGCGCGCGGTGATGTTGGCCATTGACCATGGGTATTTCCTTGGGCCCACCACCGGTCTGGAACGTGTGGACTTAAAAATACTACCGCTTCTCCCGTACTGCGATGCATTAATGCTGACTCGAGGTATGCTGCGCAGTACTGTTCCTTCAAGCTTCAGCGGAAGTGTCGTGCTCAGAGCAAGTGGTGGTCCTAGCATCCTCAAGGAGCTCTCGAACGAACATATTGCAGTGGATATGGAAGACGCCCTTCGATTGAACGTGGCAGCAATAGCGGTGCAGGTGTTTATTGGCGGGGAGTGTGAAACTCAGTCCGTTCACAATATGACCACGCTGGTGGATCTGGGGAACAGGTATGGTCTTCCCGTGTTAGCGGTCACCGCCGTTGGTAAGGACATGGATCGAGATGCCAAGTATTTGCGTTTGGCTTGCAGAATGTGTTCTGAGCTGGGCGCACATTTCATGAAGACCTACTATGTTCCTGACGGTTTTGAGACCGTCACGGCATCTTGTCCCGTTCCCATTGTGATGGCCGGCGGTAAGAAGTTGCCCGAACTCGAGGCGCTGACCATGGCCTACAATGCCGTAGATCAGGGAGCTGCAGGGGTGGATATGGGGCGAAATATCTTCCAATCTGACGCGCCGGCGGCAATGATCCAGGCCGTAGGCAAAGTAGTGCACGAGCAGATGAAGCCTCAGCAGGCATACGAACTGTACCAGACCTTAAAAAACAAAGAGAAACCG
>JALLOL010000112.1 GCA_027717875.1 Acidobacteria bacterium AH-259-L09
ATTGTTGCGATTATTGATTCTACAGAACTTACAGTGCGCCTAGTCCCGCCAGGTCTGGCCAAAAACCTGCACTTTCCGCACCCTATCCGCACCCGGAGAGCTTTCTAGCCGGAAGCTCGAACACGGTGAATTTGACGGAGTACACCGGCTTCGGTCTGCTGAGCTTGATAGAGATCCCACCGAAGCTGAAGATTCATCCAGAAACCAGGTGAGTTGCCAAAAAACTTCGCCAACCGGAGAGCGGTGCTGGGCGTTACCCCTCGTTTTTTATTGATCAACTCATTTACTCGCTGATACGGAACCCGGATGGCGTCGGCTAGGTCCCGCTGGGAGAGGTCCATTGGCTTCAGAAACTCCTCAAGAAGCATTTCACCCGGGTGTGTCGGTTCTCGGTGTGTCGGTACACGAATCATTTCAATGTCCTTCAAGCTTGCTACTCAGTGGTAGTCTACAATCTCCACGCCCAGCGGCCCGTCATCCGACCACACGAAGCAGATGCGATACTGCTCGTTAATCCGGATGCTATACTGTCCCTTCCGCTTACCTGAGAGCCGTTCCAACCGGTTACCCGGTGGAACACGTAGTTCCTGCACTTCCTCCACTGAGTCGAGCTGATCGAGCTTCCTAGCCGCAATAGACCAGAGAGCCCTGGGACACGCGCTGCGAGCCTGTTGCGTATTCTTGCCGTTAAAAATGTCCTCGGTGCCGGAATCCTCGAAATACCGGATCACTGAACCATGATAGCACGGATATCATGCTATGGGCAAACCAGCTGCCCAGGGGCGCCCAGGGGCGCCGCACGGAAGATGTCGCTAAAACTGTAAGGTCTTAAAAACTTCCCCATTACCGTCCCCCCATTACCGTCCTGTCTAAACTCATTCCGTGCCAGCCCCAGAACAAAGTTTTTATCCGTAGGGAGTTAGTCTTCGTATTGTGGACCTGTCCCCGAACTCTCTTGGCAATATCGGGAGAAATACCCTAACTTCTCCGGGACTGATCACTTTCGATTTTGGAGTGTCCAAGAGCTTCACCCTGCGCGAAGAGACGAAGCTTCAGTTCAGGGCTGAGTTTTTCAACCTTTTCAACCGTGCCAACTTCGCTCAACCCAACATGAATGTTTGGGGCGGCGTGCCAGGGTCTGAAGTTCGTAATCCAACTGCCGGTACGATCACTGAAACCACAACCCCGTCGCGGCAAATCCAGTTTGCCTTGAAGATCCTGTTTTAATCGGTGAGTGAAAGATGTCGAGAGGCACAAAGCCTCAACATCTTAGCAGGCCCCTAAAGATTACTGTCCACATTATTGAGCCTGCCCAACTCTCTGTTGTGTTCGCCCTTCAGGAAGCAGATCGACCGTAATGCGAGAGTCCTGGTCTTCGGCTATAAGAATGCTGGACCTCGATGGCTGGTATCCCTGACCCCTGGTCATCAGCAGATAATTACCCCCCTCCATTCCGGCGAAGAGTGCTTCTCCGCAGGCAGCAAAAAAGCTTCTGTCCCCTCTACCAACTCCCCTCTACCAACCTTCATGTAAAATGGAGAAAGCCTTGGACAAGGTCCCGGTTGATGGTTCGCCTATAGGGCTGTTGATTCTGAACTGCCCCGGGACGGGGCTCTCGCTTTCAGCGACATAGGCAATGCGTTTCCATCGGACGAGATGGCCAGCACCGAGATTCGCCAAAAGTGCGGCCGGCTCAGCCAAGTCACTCATGTAAGACGTCTCAGGGATTCATCAGGTACTTGAGGGCTTCTGAGGCCGCCTCTCGGACCTCTTCGGAAGGATCTTCCTCGGTGACACGCTGGAGCACAGGGATAGCAGAGTGCTGCTCTAGCATCTCCAAAGCGAGAACAGCCTCCCCACGCACCTCTTCGTCCGGGTCGTTGAGCGCTTCAAGACAAGCGAGGAGAATTTGAGAGGTAGGTTCCAACAGTCCAAGCTCGCTTAGTGCAAAAGCCCTGTCTTCGGATTCGGAGGAACGAAGAGCTTCGTCAATTAGTTGGTGAACATCGTCCTCCTCGGGAACTGGTCCGTCCCTTTTCTGTGCATCCTTTCCTTTGAGCTCTGGTGCGGGGCTGAAGGCTACTCTCTCATCCCCATCCTCAAGGGACTCTTGTGGCGGTGCAGGATAGGATCGGGAGGCCTCAGGATCTACACTCTCACTTTGACTTTGAACCTTCAAAGGCGGGGAGCGGCTTTCTCCATCATCCGGTGAGTTTGCAGAAAAACCCAAATAAACGCCTACGGCAAGAAGACCCACAGGGAGAAGATAAAGAAGCAAGTTTCTTGACATATTAGACAATGAGGACCTTTCAAGGCCTTAGAGAGGCCACTGACAGCCGAAAAGCAGGAACGGGTTCGCTGCTATGGTATCGCAGGGATGAGACGAGCGCAGTTGGAAGAGAAGAACGTTCACACCGTGGAGCCAGCGGCAGAGCTCTTGGAGGTGAGTTGAGAATACCGGTGTGCCAGATTTCTACCCTAACTCCCTGTGGACTCGACCTGCCCGGCAACTGTGCCTCCCTCCTCTTCTCCCACTCTCAACTTCTCCCCCCCAAAGAAAAACCGATTGTTTAACCCTTTCCAGGCGACAATACCATCGTCTCGAAAAAGCAAAGTCCTATCAAATATCAAAATCAAAGCCAGTAGACAACGCAGTGGGCACATCGGGCAACCCAGGATCTAACACAGGCCCCAGTATCAAATTATAAAACCCTGACAGCTTTGCTTCCCCTACAGCAACTAAGGGGTACAATCCAGTGCGACGTTTTCGCCGGCTATTCCCTCGAACAGCCAGTCGTTAATAAGACCCGACCGGTTCTTTTGCCGTTGCCCTGTCTTTTGCCACAGTCTTCCAGCTGGTCCGAGCACCAGAGGTGGAATTCCGATTCAGCGATCTTGTTGTTGGTACCTGCGTGCAAGATTTCCCAGGTAACGTCATTCGGCGAACCGGTATACCCATTAACAGCAAGCTCGGCGCCAATATTTACATTGTCAACGTTGGCCAGCAACGTGCTCGCCACCTTACCCTTATACGCCTTCACCCGAATGGCCTGAGTTCCATCCCAGATCATCGTCAGCTCATCGATGGGTTGTGGGAGCACTGCTGCCTGACGGAACGCAAAGCTCCCTCTCTTTCTTGGTGTCCACCCGGGCCGGGCCAAACTGGTCATTCAGGAATATACCTTCTACCCGCTCGTGCTTTGGCTGGCCTTTGGCCGGCTTGACGGTGTAGCATACCAGCTGGTTATCCGGGTTCTTAATCCCCTCCCCGTTCTTGTCAACTGGATTGCAGAGCCACCTGGGCTTCTTGATCTCGAACAGCTTGGGTTGGTCAAACTGGTCCACCACAAAGGCCTGGAACTTGGAAGCATCGTCGTCATCATCATCGTCGTCATCATCACCATCGTCATCATCATCGTGGTCTTCAATCTTATAACACAAGAAGTGGTCCACATTGTGGGTGCTGGAGTCCGGTGGCGGAAGCAGGTCAAAAAGGTCTTTTGATGCCGGTACAAGCAAACGCTCGGGCTTCTCAACGTCAACGAGAAACTCGCCGAACTGATTCTCCAGCGGGATATTCTTGAGTTTAAACTTGGGTCCTTTGACTTTGTAGCCCATCAGATGCGTTTCTGGATCTGTGATCCCCTCATCATTCTTGTTCGCTGGGTTGAGGAGCGCCACGCGTTTCTCCACTCTGAAGAACCCAGCTGCGAACTGATCTGCCAGGAACACTTCTAGTTTGTCAAACTTCGGTTCACCCTTCGATCGTTTGATCTGGTAGGAGAGGAAGTGATCAGGTTCGCCGTCCTTTTCGTAGTCGCACAAGTCGCCAACGCCATCGCCGTCTAGGTCCAACTGACCCGGATTGAAGACCAGTGGGCAATTGTCTGCCCCGTCCAGGAGGTCATCCCCGTCGTCATCGTCGTCGCAGGCGTCGCCTTGAGCGTCGAAGTCCGTATTGTCCTGCGACGGATTGCCGACGAGCGGACAGTTGTCGAAATCGTCATCGATACCGTCGCCATCCACATCGGCATCGCAGGCATCCCCGATACCGTCACCGTCAAGATCCGCCTGATCCGGATTGTTATCAATCGGGCAGTTGTCGGCCGCATCATCAACGCCGTCGTTGTCGTCGTCGGTGTCACAGGCGTCGCCCAGGCCGTCGAAATCCGTATCGGTCTGATCTGCGTTCGGCGTCACCGGGCAATTGTCCCCGCCGAACACGCCATCGCCGTCGGGGTCCGCGTCGCAGACATCGCCCAGCCCGTCGCCGTCGCCGTCGGCCTGATCGGGGTTCGCAGTGAACTGGCAATTGTCCACGCCATCGTCGACGCCGTCGTTGTCATCGTCGGTGTCACAGGCGTCGCCCACGCCGTCCTCGTCGCTGTCGGCTTGGTCGGGATTTGGGCTCAGCGGGCAGTTGTCCGCAGCATCCGTGACACCATCTTCATCGGCATCGGGCGCCGGTCCGGGAAGCGTCAAGCTCTCGAAGTTCGACCCCTCTATATTGGTTTGCCAGACGGTCGCCACGTTCGGGAAACGTATCGAGAGACCGGTGTTGGGGTTGATTCCGTCGTTCGAGAAACTTAGTGCGAAAGCCCGCCCGTTACCGAAAGGGTCGCGGAATCCCCACACCGCCGGCCCGCTCAATCCCACGAAGTTGCCGAAGGCCAGGACCGCGTTCACCTCGAATTTCTGCGCCCTGTGAAACAAAACGGGCTGGGGAAACTCGAAGAGCAGTCCCCGCGCGTCAACCACGAGGAAGTTTAGCGGCTGGAACACCACTCCGCCGAGCGAGTCCACGTCGTTGAAACCGAAAGTCCCGGTCACAGGGGGAAGGTCGCACACGACAGTGCTCCTCTGCACACAGTTCGATGTGAAGGTGAACTCCACCTCGCCGGCCCGGGCGACGCCGGCCCCGGCAGTGGCCCACAGCAGGGATGTCGCCAGCACCCCACCCCGAAGCATCCGAGAACGAAAGCTTTTTTTGCCAAAAGCGATTTTGGATTGAAACATACTCTCACCTCCAATCAAATTTGTGTCAGGCAAAGATCCCGACAGGAGCCTTTCCCCTGACAGCCTTGTTCAGCAAAAGACCAAAGCAAAAACAGCTGCGGTGATCACAACGAAGACGCCAATGTGTTTTAATCTTGTTTTTATTCCTCCCACATTTTTAATGGGATTTTCGTCTTCATGGTTGCCACCCCTTTTCTTGGAATTCCTTCCTTCCCGCAGCCTGAACCCCATGTCCGGTCTGCGGGGACAACAGCCACGCTAGCAGGGGTTTTCAAAAGGCTGCCAATAGGCAAAGCATGACATTGCTCCCGTGTCATGCTTTGTCATACCCTGATGTTGGTCAGCGTGCCGGTGGTGACGATTAAGCTCGCTGTGGTATTGGAGCCGCTGAGACTGATGGTGCCGGTATTGCTGATGCCATTGGTTACGGTCACTGTGCCTTGAACCACTAGGCTACCGCTATTGCTGATGCCGTTGGTCACGGTCAGACTGCCTTCAACCACCACACTACCGCCAATAACCAGTGTTCCGGAAAAAACTGGCGAGTTGAAGGTGGAGGGAATCAATATGTCCTCTCCGGATCCTGGGACGCCCTGAGGATTCCAGTTTTTAGGATTATTCCAATTTGTGGGGCCACCGAAACCGGAGGTCGTATCCCCCCCTTTCCATGTCCTGGGCAGGGCGGGACTTGCGTATGCCCCCAGGACCAGCACCACAGCAATGCCTATAACAGAGGTCCTAAGCCAACACCGAAAGGCTGTCCTTCTTACCATCATTAGCAACGTCCCTTCAGGAAGCTATTAGCAGGGACTTGTCAGGGATTTAAAACGCCTGGCAGGCGGCAAGAGCGAAAAGGCCCAATGCCGTGCTGCCGAGCTTCAAGAACGACTGTGAAAATAAAGCCACAGGTCAAATACGGTCTCAATGGTCTGTTCGTAGCCTTACCTCCATCGACCAGCGATTCTGATCCCCTCACTTGTTAAGGCGTAAATGGAGGGCAAGAACTATCACCTGATTGAATAATTTGTTCCCCACACATGAGGGAGTACAAAGGCCAAGGCCTGTGCTATAGTGGGCTGGCGCGAAATGAGCTCAATCCCCTGGAGGGGTTTTATGGCAACACCCTCCTCAGAGGAAATCACCGAACTGCTTCAGGCTTGGAGTGATGGAGATGAGGCAGCCCTGCAAAGATTAACCCCCTTGGTCTACGCAGAACTGCACCGGTTGGCTCAGCACTATATGGCAAAAGAACGCCCCGGTCACATCCTACAAACCACGGCTCTAGTCAATGAGGCCTACTTGCGGCTGATTAATTGGAGAGAGGTGAGCTGGCAGAACCGAGCCCACTTCTTCGGGGTCGCGGCGCGCTTGATGCGGCACATCCTGGTGGATTTCGCTCGCAGCCGTCCCCAACTCAAGCGAGAGGGCCAAGCAGGTCACGTTTCCCTGGACGAAGCTCCGCTGCTGTCTCAGGAAGGCAGCGCCGACCTGGTGGCCGTCGATGATGCGCTCAAGACTCTGGCTACTCTGGACCGGAGGAAAAGCCGGATTGTGGAACTGCGCTTCTTTGGTGGATTGAGCGTGAAGGAAACGGCCGAGGTCTTGAAAGTCTCACCGATCACGGTCACACGCGAGTGGAACAGGGCCAAGGCCTGGCTTTTGCGTGAGCTGAGCAGGGAGGGGGCGTGATGGAGCCTGAGCGTTGGCAGCAAATTGACAAGCTCTTGGAAGCGGCTCTGGAGCGCGAAGGGAGCCGGCGGGCAGCCTTCCTGGAGGAAGCCTGTGCGGGCGATGAGGCCCTGCGCCAGGAAGTGGAGAGCTTGCTCGTATCCTACGAGCAAGCCGGAAGCTTCATGGAAGCACCAGCCTTGAAGGTGGCGGCCAAAGGGCTGGTCGAGGATCAAGCCCAGTCCCTAGTGGGACGGCAGATTGGCTCCTACAAGATTCTCTCGCTGCTCGGTGCGGGGGGGATGGGACAGGTGTATCGGGCCACGGATACGAAACTGGGGCGCGAAGTGGCCATCAAGGTTCTGCCCGATCTATTGGCACGGGATCCCGAGCGGTTGGCCCGCTTTGAGCGGGAGGCCAAGCTGCTGGCAGCGCTCAACCACCCCAACATCGCAGCCATTTATGGGCTGGAGGAATCCAACGGTTTGCGCTATCTGGTGCTGGAGCTGGTGCCGGGGGAGACGCTGGCAGAGCGCCTGGCCAAAGGGCCGCTGCCTGTCGAGAAGGCTCTTCGGATCTGTGGCCAGATCGCTGAAGCGCTGGAAGCGGCCCATGAGAAAGGTATCATCCATCGGGACCTGAAGCCGGCCAACATTAAGGTGACCCCCCAAGACAAGGTGAAGGTATTGGACTTTGGTGTGGCCAAGGCCTTGGCAGGCGACGAGTCGGGCGCCGATCTTGGGAGTTCGTCCACGAGAACCGCAGCCGAAACCGCAGCCGAGACAGCTGACGGAGTGATCCTGGGCACGGCAGCCTACATGAGCCCGGAGCAGGCTCGGGGTAAAGCCGTGGACAAGCGGGCGGATATCTGGTCGTTCGGTTGTGTGCTCTACGAGGCGTTAACGGCTAAGCGAGCCTTTAAGGGAGAGACGGTGACGGAAACGCTGCCGAAGGTGCTGGAAAGCGAGCCCGACTGGGAGGAGCTGCCAGGAAACACCTCTTGGAACATCCGCTCTTTAGTGTGCCGGTGTTTGCACAAAGATCCCCATCTGCGATTTCATGACATGGCGGACGTGCGTATCGAGATCGAGGAGACACTTGCTGAGCCGACAAGCTGGCACGCTTTGTCCATATGGCTCATGGCCGCCGCAGCCATACTGGCAATTGGCACTGCAGTGGGTTTCTGGTACGTGTCCGAGCTTGGGAGCACTCGAGACTCTTCCTACGCCGGCGCTGCGGCGAATAACTCAGTGCTCATTCGACGGGTC
>JALLOL010000113.1 GCA_027717875.1 Acidobacteria bacterium AH-259-L09
ACTGTCTTCGAATCTACCTTTACAAGTAGTCCTTCCCACCTCTGATTCTGAATTCTGAATTCTGAATTCTTTCTTTGTCCTTGAAGTTGCGCCGCGAACATGGGAGAGTTACATCCGTTGGGGGGGAGCTGGCAGACTTCCAATGAAAGCAGCATTATTAAAGGCTTTTGGAGAACCTCTGGCTCTTGAAGAGGTCCGGGAACCTGTTCCGGGTGCGGGGCAAATTCTCCTTCAGGTGAACGCTTGCGGAGTGTGCCACTCGGATCTCCACATCGCCAGAGGCGAGTGGGAGCGTTTTAAGAACCTGATGTCCCTTCCAGTGATTTTGGGACACGAGGTGGCAGGAAGGGTGGTTGCCGTTGGACCTGAGGTGGAAGAATTGCGTGAAGGTGACGCGGTAGGCGTCGCGTGGTTTTGCTACACCTGTGGTCGTTGTCCGTACTGCAGAAGAGATCTGGAGGTTTTTTGCGAGAATTCCGAGATCACCGGAGTGACCGTCAATGGCGGATTTGGAGAATACATGCTGGCCTGGGCAAGCCACGCCGTTCGCATCCCACGAGAACTGTCCCTCGCCCAGGCGGCTCCTCTATTTTGTGCCGGAGGAACGGTTTACAGTGCTCTGCGCAAAGTGAAGCTTGACAACTCGAGTCATCTGGCTGTTTGGGGTACTGGGGGTCTGGGGCAATTTGCAGTTCAACTGGGAAAGCTCGCCGGGTCGCGCGTTACGGCTGTGGACACTGTAGATGCGAAGCTGGCCCTCGCACGTGAATTTGGAGCGGACGATGTGGTTCCTGCGGGTGAAGCGGAGACATGGTTCGAGGATTTCGAGCGTCAGGCAGATGTGGCGCTTGTGTGTGCCAACTCAGCACAGGCTTACCATGGAGCATTTCGGAGTTTGCGCAAAACTGGGGTCCTCTTGGTGGTGGGACTGCCATCTGATCCACTCACGTGGACGGCAGCCGATTTCGTGCGATCGGGCGTGAGAATTGTTCCTTCCCGTGTCGTTACCCGGCAAGAGCTTCGCGAACTTCTCTCTCTTGCTGCGCGTAGCACCCTGCGCTCCCGTGTCGAGCGGCTGCCCCTCGAAGAAATCAACAACGCACTGGAGCGTTTGCATGAGGGAAAAATAGCAGGACGCGCGGTGATCGATTTTGCAGTCTGAATGATACAAGCATAAATTTCAGTGAAGTACTATCGGTTCGAGGATGCGTGTGGTCGGAGTTGGTTGGCGGTGGAACTTGAACCGGGGAAGCTTCTCGACCTGACCTCCGCATGGGACACAGCTCGGGACTTTGAAGATCTCCTTAACGCGGCTCGCATGCTGAGGAGAACACCGGACGAGGCGGTCCAGGCGCTCCTTAGGGAAGAAAGCACCGCGCCTTGCACCTTCGCTGAACTTGAGGAGAGGGGTCTACATCTGGCTCGACCCTTGATCCCCAAAGAGGTTTGGGCAGCCGGGGTTACGTACCGTATCAGCCGTGAAGAGCGCCAGAAAGAAAGTGCTTTGCCGGAGCCCTACGCCCGCGTTTACCAGGCTGAACGCCCGGAGTTGTTTTTCAAGGCCACGGCCCAGCGGTGTGTTGGGCCCTTTGAAGCGATTGGTATCCGGGGTGATTCAACTTGGGATGTGCCGGAACCCGAACTGGCTTTGGTGCTCTACCGCGGGAAGATAGTAGGGTATACGGTGGGCAATGACGTCAGTAGTCGCTCTATCGAAGGCGAAAATCCGCTGTATCTCCCTCAAGCCAAGATTTATGACCGCTGCTGTGCCATTGGGCCCTGCATCGCAACCCCGGCACAGATCGCGGACCCTCAAAAACTCAAGGTTCGATGCGAGATTGTCCGCGACGGGAATACTATTTTTGAGGGTGAGGCTTCGACGTCAGAGATGGTTCGAAGCTGCGAGGAATTGGCGCAGTTTTTGATGAGACACAACCGTGTCCCTGACTGCACAGTGCTTTTGACAGGGACGGGTATCGTCCCTGCCGAGGAGATTACGCTACTCGGTGGGGACATCGTACGCATCACGATTGAGGGCATTGGAACCCTGGAAAATCCTGTGGTGCAGGTCTAAAAAAGAATGGGAGGTCAGGGCATCAGCGTTGGGGGTCTCCCCTGATGCCCTGTGACCCCCCATGACAATCTAAGATTGGAGGTTGGACCATGGCTGAAGTGGCAGTAACGGAAAAAGAATACAGGAATCTCATTGCAGGAGAGTGGGTGGCTTCCCTTGGTGGAGAGACCTATGAAGATCGGAATCCCGCCGACACAGAAGAGCTCATCGGTCGTTTCCAGAGCTCGACACGGGAAGATATACAGCAGGCGGTGAAAGCAGCTCGGGAGGCTCTTCCTTTGTGGGCCGAGACGCCTGCGCCCGAGCGGGGACGCATTTTGCACAGGGTGGCCGAAGTGGTGGAGAAACAAAAAGAGGAACTGGCCACAGTTCTGACTCGAGAGGAGGGAAAGACCCTGGCCGAAAGCCGCGGTGAAGTGCAGCGTGCGGCTGACATATTCCGGTTTTTCGCCTCACTCGGATATCTCAATGGAGAGACCATCCACTCGGCCGATCGTGACCTATTGCTTTTCACCTTTCGGGAGCCCCTGGGCGTGGTGGCGGTGATTACCCCCTGGAATTTTCCCATTGCTATTCCCGCCTGGAAGATCGCTCCTGGGCTCATCTCTGGCAATACCGTCGTGTTCAAACCGGCACAGTTGACCCCCTTGATTGGGATACGATTGATGGAGGCTCTCGCGCAGTCAGGGATTCCCAAGGGAGTGGTCAATATGGTCTCAGGTTCAGGGTCTGTCATAGGAGACGAGCTGGTGGCAAGTTCAGATGTGGATGCGATTTCCTTTACTGGATCCTATGAGGTCGGCAGCAGGATTGCGCAAAAGGCTGCTGAAACGCTCAAGCGCACCCAGCTCGAAATGGGGGGCAAGAACCCTCTGGTTGTTTTGGAAGACGCCGATCTGGACAAAGCAGTTGACATGACGGCCCGAGGAGCCTTTGGGGTAACTGGACAAGCCTGCACCGCGACAAGCCGGGCCATCATAGTCCGCGATATTCTGGAACCCTTTGTGGAAAAACTGGTTGAGCGCGCCAAGGGAATTCGCATCGGCAATGGCCTCGATTCTGAAGTGCAAATGGGGCCGGCGGTGAATCAGGAGCAGCTCGAAAAAGATTTGGAGTACATTCAGATCGGCCGCGACGAGGGGGCTGAGGTGGCGATTGGAGGTCACCGTATGACCGATGGGCATCATGCCAAGGGGTACTTCGTGGAAGCCACCGTCTTTACCGATGTGCGTGCCGAAATGCGCATCGCACAAGAAGAAATCTTCGGACCGATTGTCGGTATCATCGAGGCTCGAGATTTTGATCAGGCTGTTGAGATTGCGAATCAAACCGTCTATGGCCTAACGGCATGTATCTGCACGCGCGACCTCGAGCGAGCCCACCTGTTCGTCAGGAAGACGAACGCTGGTGTCATCAAGGTAAACCGGCCCACAGTGGGGTTGGAGCTGCAGGCGCCTTTCGGCGGAATGAAACATTCAAGTTCAGAGACGTTCAAAGAACAGGGCAAGGACGCGATTCAGTTCTATACCCGTTTGAAGACTGCCTATTTGGGTTACCGCTGACAACAGACAGAATTCAGAATCCAGAATCCAGAATTCAGAAGTCCTGAGGAATAATCTTGCAAACAAGGGAAACTTGCGGCTGCAGCTACGCCTGCTTCCAGTTAATCTAGAGAGCGAGGCCGACACAAGTGTTGAGTCTTCTGAATTCTGGATTCTGGATTCTGAATTCTGTCTGTTGTCTGTGGTTTTTTGGTCAGTCGCTCACGCGCGACAGTCGTTCGGCCGCTTCACGCAATACCTCCAAGGTCTTGCAAAAGGCGAAGCGGATGAAACGTTTGCCCAGTTCAGGCCGATGGTAGAAGCTGCTTCCAGGGACTGCGGCAACCCTGTAGTCCTTCACCAGCCGCTGAACAAAGGCGACATCATCAAGATCGGTCAGGGGAGAGATGTCAACCATGATGTAATAGGCGCCGGAAGGTATCCACACCTTGAAACCAGCTTCCTGCAAGGGTCCAACAAGGTAATCCCTCCGCTCTCGATATTCGGAAGCGAGCCGCTTGTAGTAGCTTCGACCCGTGCCCATTGCCTTTGCCCCGGCTTCCTGCAAAGGAGCAGCCGCCCCAACTGTTAGAAAGTCGTGAACCTTGCGGATGCCGTCGGTGAGATCTTCAGGAGCCACAATATATCCAACTCGCCACCCCGTCACACTGAAAGTCTTGGAGAGTCCGCTGATGGTGATGGTACGATCCCTCATTCCAGGGAAGAGTGCGATGGGATGGTGAGACTTTCCGTCATAGATAATGTGCTCATAGATTTCATCGGTGATGACATAAAAATCGTAAGCCTGGGCAAGCTCAGCCAGCTTGGAAAGTTCTTCTTGGGAGAAGACTTTTCCTGAAGGATTGTTCGGGGTGTTGAGGATCAGGGCCCGAATTCCACCATGGTGCTGAGCATCCTGAATCTTGTGTTCGAGTTGTTCAAAGTCAAAGGTCCAATTGCAGTCCGGATCGAGTGAAACGTAAATGGGTGAAGCCCCTGCAATGATGGCGTCGGGACCGTAGTTTTCGTAAAACGGCTCAAAGACGATCACCTGCTCTCCTGGATTGACCACCGCCAGGATTGAAGAAATCATGCATTCGGTGGCACCGCAAGCCACGGTGATTTCCTTGTCGGGGTTAATCTCCCAGTCGTAAAATTCTTTGTACTTTTCAGCGATTGCCTGTCGAAATCCAGGCGCTCCCCAGGTAATGGCGTACTGGTTAATATCAGCTTGGATGGCCTGGCAAGCGGCGTTCTTAATCTCCTGTGGGGCGGGAAAGTTGGGAAATCCCTGAGCCAGATTGATGGCATCGTATCGGATGGCCAGGCGCGTCATTTCGCGAATGACGGATTCAGTGAATCGGACGGCTTTCTGGCTGATTCGGTAGGGTGAAGTGGGCATCTTTCAGGTTTCAGGTTCCAGGTTTCAGGTTCCAGGTTTCAGGTTCCAAGTTTCAGGTTGCAAGTTCTTGAGCCTTGGGTTCTAAGTTGCGGTCTGAAAGTTGAAGGTTAACGGCTATGTGTGGAAAGTCAAGGTAAGGGCGAAACCTGGAACCTGAAACTTGAAACCTGAAACTTGAAACCTGAAACTTGAAACCTGGAACTTCGAACTTCATAGGCTCAAGGTTTGGGATTTAGGATGGCTCCAGGATAATCACCTCCCATGAGGCTTTCATCTCCTATGGCCAGAATACGAGCCACTTCCTCGTGATAGTAGTCCCTTTTGGACGTGACCGTGGGGTGAACTTGCTCCTGGTACTTTTCCCAACCGCCATCGATCTCCTCCTTGAGGCGGCTGTATAGATCCTTGTGCTGGCGTCCTTGATTAATTTCTTGCCCATTGTGAAGTTTGATCTCCGAGACCAGTAGACGGGACAAACGCCGAGCTTCAGCGTGGTACTTGTCCTCCTTCTCGGATCGCTCGGATTCTTGTTGAAGCGAAGACGCGGAGTCCGCCCGGAACTGGATGAACTCTACCGGTTCTGGCAGCTCAGTTCTCTCCGTTATCGCCGTGGTTTTTTCGGGTTGCCTTTCCTGCGCTGAGGCCGGCAAAGGCTCCCCGGATGGGGCGAGATCTGCAGAAAGTACTTCCTGGCCACCAGGTTCAGAACCAGTAAGCCGCTGCAGGTATTGGTTCTTCAGAACCAGAACAGTCAGGTGGCTGAGCAGTTCAAGAGAGTCAAGTGGAATCGAATCAGAGGAGTCAACGTAAAGAACCACTGGGACAAAATCGTCGAAGACCAATGGGATACAAAGAGCCGCCCGGGGAAGTTCTCCGGCTTGTTTCAGCCAGGCAAAGATCGGGTCCAAATCTGTTCGAGGGACAACGATTCGTTTCCGCAGAGCAGCCTTCAGGATCGGATTCTCCTGGTCTTGGGTGCCCACCGACTCCACCTGCTCCAGCTGAAAACCGATGGCCTTCCAGGGTACGTATTGATCGTCCTTTTTCAGAAAAAGAACTCCCCTACTGGCAAGGGATTGCGCCTCTTCGAGATAAGTCTGTAAGATCTGGTCCTGATTTTGGCTGGTGGACAGCTTCTGAAAGACTGTCTTAATTCGGCTCAGCTCCAAGCCAGGTGCGATTGAAAGAGTGTCTGGTGTGAAGGCAACGGTGCCTTCGTCCGCCTGCAGCAGTGTGTCAAGGGCCTTGAGTTTCGCTTTGATTTCACTCGCGCTGGCCCCGAGGAGGGATTCCATCTGGCTGAGTTGATGCTGAATCTCGGCTAAAGACTCCTTGAGCGCTGTCAAGCTGGACAAATCCTTCTCCTGCCCTTTGCGCAAATGCATCTTTTCCCCATGTTAGAAGCTGGCTGCAATAGCTGTCAACTTTGGTTCTTTGGGCGCTTTGGGCGACACACGTTAGTGGTATTACTATAGGGCCAAAGGAAACCAACGGTGGCCTATAGCAAGTCATCCTCATGTGCCTTGGTGCTCTCGGGGGGAGGTGCGCGCGGCGCCTACCAGGCCGGAGTCCTTTCTGCTATCGCTGAACGTATCGGTGCAGAGACTTATTTTCCCGTGATCACCGGGGTTTCAGCAGGAGCGATCAATGCGGTCTCTCTGGCCAGCCATACTGGCTCGCTGGTCGAAGCGTGTGCTGCTCTACGGCGTGGGTGGCTGAGTCTTTCCCCGCCAAAGGTCTTTAAGGCGGATTTTGTGTCTCTTACCCGCACTCTGCTGAAGTGGCTCTGGATGCTCCTCAGCGGAGGTACCACTCCTGGCTTTCAGGTACGGGGCATCCTGGAGACGGAGCCGCTGCGGGGCTACCTGGATCGGATGATCGACCTGACCGGGATTGAAGCCAATCTGCAGGCCGGGCGTTTGAGAGCATTGGCCCTGTCTGCGACCAGTTACACCACGGGTCAGACCATCACCTTTGTACATGGCCTTCCCGGTGTCCCGACCTGGGAACGCGCCGGCCGCCGTGCTGTCTTGAGCAAGATTGGATTGGAGCACGTCATGGCTTCCTCGGCTCTGCCTTTAATCTTTCCCGCCATCCAGATCGGTGACGACTACTACGGAGATGGCAGTGTTCGCCAGGGTGCGCCCCTGGCGCCCTCGATTCATCTGGGTGCCGATCGTCTCCTTGCTATTTCGGTGCGCTATCCACGCAGTACTGCTGAAGCAGCAGAGCCACAGGTGGAGGGCTATCCACCGCCCGCCCAGGTGCTTGGCATGCTCATGAATGCTGTCTTTCTGGACGCATTGGAGACTGATAGTGAGCGGCTCGAGCGAATCAACCGGACCCTGGCTCTTTTGCCTACTGGAGCCGCCCACCCGGATCTATTGCGGCCTATTCAGTTGTTGGTGGTTCGCCCCTCCAAGGATCTAGGTAAGCTTGCGGCCGACTTCGCCGGGCAACTGCCACGCGCCCTGCGAATCCTGAGTCGTGGTCTCGGCGCTCACCAGTCGAAGGCTCCCGACTTTCTCAGCTATCTGTTGTTCGAACGCCCCTACATCAGGCGTCTCATCCAGCTCGGTCACTCTGACGGGGCAGCCCAGTGGGACCGCATTGGTCCTTTTCTGGAGCCCGAGTCCTTGAAATCATAGTAGCGCATCCGCTCAATCTTGCCTGCGGGCTAATCCGAGAGGGGACCTGGTTGAAACGAGATTGTCGTTTCTCAAGTCTTAAAATAGCCTCCGAATCTGTTGAATGATGTTTTGCTTCATCGATTCCGGAGTCGATTGCGGAGTTTCGTCAACCTTAATTGCCAACTCTTCATCTTTACTTCGCAGTAGAATCATCCATACAGAATCCCGCTTGATGACCAAGCTGACTTGCGCCTCTTTGCCCGGGGTTTCCTGTAGGGCTTCTTCC
>JALLOL010000114.1 GCA_027717875.1 Acidobacteria bacterium AH-259-L09
GTCGGGAACTATGATATTCTAAGCTGCGGTGTCGAATTTCGTTCATCCCATCAAACTGGAAATCTATCGAAATCTCTTTTCCTCGATTGCACAAGAGATGGGAACTGTCCTGAGGCGAACTGCCTATTCTCCCAATATTAAAGAGCGAAGAGACTACTCCTGTGCTCTATTTGACGGCCCCGGTCAGCTGGTGGCCATGGGAGATCACATGCCCGTACATCTCGGGTCGATGCCGCTTTCGGTGCGAGCTGCAATCAATGCTTTTCCTTTGCGCCCCGGTGATGTCGTGCTTCTTAACGACCCCTTTGCAGGAGGAACCCACTTACCAGACATTACCATGATCGCAGCTCTTTACGAGCCATCTAATCCATCTCGGCCGGTTTCCTATCTGGCGACTCGAGCGCATCATTCTGACGTTGGTGGGATGTCTCCGGGCTCAATGCCTCTCAGTGGGGACATTTTTCAAGAAGGGATTCGTATACCTCCGCTGAAGCTCTATGAAGCCGGCAGGCTCAACCGAGAGCTGTTGCGATTTCTCCTTTACAATGTTCGAACTCCGATGGAGCGAGAGGGAGATCTGGCCGCTCAAGTTGGATCGCTAAAAGTTGGAGAAAAGAGACTGCTCGCTCTCATACATAAAAATGGTCGCGCGGAAGTAACAGCGTACATGAAAGCACTGCAAGACTATGGCGAAAGAATAACGAGACGACTTATTTCCCGGGTTGCGGACGGTCGTTACAGCGCCGAGGATCTCCTTGATGGTGATGGAGCAGCGGAAGGACTCTCTAAAGGGCAATCCATCAAGATCAAAGTCGCTGTCGAGATCGCCGGAGAAAAGATGAAGGTCGATTTCAGCGGCTCGGCGCCGCAGGTGCCAGGATGCTTCAATGCAGTCGAGGCGATTACCCTTTCAGCCGTTTACTATGTGCTGCGCTGCCTGGCACCCGAGGACACTCCTACCAGCGCGGGTTTGATGCGCCCTGTGAGAGTCATTGCTCCACAGGGAACGATTGTGAACGCCAACTACCCCGCCGCCACTGCAGGGGGCAATGTCGAAACCTCTCAGCGTATTGTGGATGCGCTCCTCAAGGCTCTTTGTGCTGCACTGCCCGACGAGATACCCGCTGCCAGCAGTGGTACCATGAACAACCTGTCGCTCGGTGGCATTCACCCCGCTACGGGTGGGCCTTTTTCTTATTACGAGACGATCGGAGGTGGAATGGGAGCAGGTCCCCGGGGAGATGGGGACAGTGGCATTCACACCCACATGACCAACTCCTTAAATACGCCAATCGAAGCGTTTGAACGTCATTTCCCTGTACGCGTCCAAGAGTACCGGCTGCGCCAAAAGTCCGGTGGCAGAGGCAAATTTCGTGGAGGTGACGGTATTGTCCGAAGCCTTGAGATGTTAGCCGATTGTCAGGTCACGCTGCTTTCCGAACGCCGTCGACATCCTCCTTACGGACTCAAGGGCGGGCGCTGCGGCAAGACAGGAAATAACTATTTAATTGTCAAAGGGCAACGGAAAAAGCTTCCGGGCACATTCTCGCTTCCTCTCTTAAAAGGCGATATCATCCGCATCGAAACGCCCGGAGGGGGCGGTTGGGGAAAGAACGCTCAACAGAGATGAAAATCGGCGAGATCATTTTGCGGGAGATTCGCCTTTCCCTGGTTAATTGCTTTGAGACTAGTTTCGGGAGGACGCATGAAAGGCGCGTGCTCTTAGTAGAAGTTCGTTGCGGTCACACAGCGGGTTGGGGCGAATGCACAGCGGGCGAGGGACCTTTTTACAGTTATGAGACAGTGGACACAGCCTGGTCGATCCTCACTCACTTTGTTTTGCCTCGTATTGTTCATGGTTCCTTCGAGAGTCCTGAGGAATTTCCTGAAATGTTTGCAGCAATTCGCGGCCATCACATGGCGAAGGCTTGTGTCGAGGCGGCACTTTGGGATGTCCAGGCGCAAGAACTTCATCGACCTCTGTGGAAGCTTCTAGGTGGTACTCGGGAAAAGATTCCTTGCGGTGTTTCCATCGGAATTCAAGAAAATCCACACGCTCTTCTGGAGAAAATAGAAAAGGAGCTGGAAGCCGGCTACCACAAGGTCAAAATCAAGATCAGGCCAGGGTGGGATGTCGACATTGTGCGTCTGATCCGAGAGCATTTTCCAGAAATCTCCTTGATGGTGGATGCCAACTGCGCTTACAGTCTGCAGGATGCCGAACGCTTAAAAGAGTTGGACAGCTTCGGCTTGCTAATGATCGAACAACCGCTGGATTATGACGACCTTTTCCATCACTCCAAGTTACAAGCCCAGATTGCAACCCCGATTTGCCTGGATGAATCAATTCGCCACGCACGCGATGCCGCGCTCGCCTGCCGGCTGAAGGCCTGCAAAATTATTAATATTAAAATAGGCCGGGTGGGGGGACTGAGCGAGGCCAAACGTGTGCATGATCTGTGCAAGGAGCAAGGTCTTCCAGTCTGGTGTGGGGGAATGCTGGAGAGTGGGATCGGGCGGGCCCATAACATTGCACTTTCCACCTTGGAGAACTTTAGCATTCCCGGGGATGTCTCCGCCAGCAAGCGCTACTATGAGCGTGATACCGTTTGCCCCGCCGTCGAAGTCACCCCGGATGGATATATCCTTGCCCCCCAAGCACCAGGCCTCGGTTACCAACCAGACCGGGAATGGATTGACCAGTTAACAGTTCGAAAAGAAACATTCGCCTGAACTTGCTGCATTTCCGGATTCAGTGTAAACTTGCTTGTCAGTGAACTGTTAAATCAATTGACCCATCTAATATTAGGGCGGCCCTCATGCACAGTCTTCGTCAAAAGCTGCTCCTTTTCATCTTGCCTCTCTGTCTGACTCCTCTGATCGGGATCTCCATTTTTTCTTACTATCAGGCCAAGAAACGGATTACGGAGGATCGTATTGTCCTTTACCTCGAGCAAATTGCCGTGAACATCGCGGACACGATCCGACTGACTCTTCTGGAGAAGACAGAAGAGACAATTTCCATGAGCCTGTACAGTGAATTCCGGGATTATTTGCTTAAGCGCACAACCAAGCCTCCCCAAGTCTTGCTGGACCAACTTGTGGCCATTCATGAAGTCTACGATGTGCTGGCTCTGTTTGACATCGATGGCAATCTGCTCTTGACCAACAGCATCAATCGAAACCGCATTGAAGAGTCCCTCGATGCGGAGAAACTAAAAATGATACGGGGCCAAAAGCTGGTTCGTTACACTCCTGATTCCAGCTGGCTGCAGCAAGTGCGCAGCGGCCATTTTGGCTATGTGGACTGGTACGCTTCAGAACTGATTCGGAATCTCTACGGCTACTACGAACAAGACATTGCCTATCAATATGGCATCAGTTTTGCTACGCCCATTATGGACGAACGCGGCGTTGTGGTGGGTGGAATTCTGGCACTCATGAGCTGGCAGTATATCCAGGAGATCTTGGATAAGGTGGAAGAGGATTTTGAGCAGCGATCGCTTAGCTCGGGCTACGCTTTTCTTTTTGGCAGTGATCGCAACACCATCATCGGGCACAAGTACCGGCGGAACCGCAACTACCATCGTTTTGACGTCGATGACGTGGCAGTTGCCCGGGACAACTACGGACTCCTTTTGGATGAGGACCTCCAGTTGAACGATCTGCGAGAGGCCTTGCTGGAAGGAGCGACTCACTTCCGCTACCAATACCCCGCCGGCACGGCCAAGATCAGTGGACTGGCTCCAATTAATCACGAGTTTTTTGAATGGATGTGTGGCGTTGGTATCAATGACGAAGACATTTTCGCGCCCGTACAGGATCTGCTGAAGAAGTTGATATGGGTGGCTTCCCTATCGGCAATCGCGGTGGTTGTGCTGACCTTTTCTGTGGCTCGGCAGATCACCATCCCCCTGAAGAAATTAACTTTGGGGGGCAAGGGTCATCGCCGGGGGAGACCTCACTCAGAGAGTTGAAGTTTCGAGTCAAGACGAAATCGGTGAGCTGGCGAAAACATTTAACGAAATGGCCCAGTCGCTGGAGGAAAGGAGTCGCGCCCTGGTTGAGTTAAACAAAAAGCTTGAAGAAAAGGTGCGGGAACGTACTCGCGAGCTGGAAGAGACGAATCAACAAGTCCGGGAGGCCTACCAGGAATTGAAGCAGACTCAGGTTCAGTTAATCCAGAGTGAAAAAATGGCTTCGCTTGGCCAACTGGTCGCCGGTATTGGTCACGAAATCAAAAATCCCTTGAATTTTATCTACGGAAACACTGATTTTTTGAGAGCCTACATTCAAAACTTGAAGCAACTCATCAAACTTTATGAGAGCGAGGCCAAACTGAAGCCCGAGGGCGTCAGGAAGCTAGGGTCCCTTAAAAAGGAAATGAACTATTCATTCATGCTCGAAGACCTCAACACGTTGATTCGCAATTTCGAGGAGGGTGCCAAACGGATCCACTCCGTTATCACCGACCTGAAGACCTTTTCACGGATGGACAGTGACCAATTTCAGTCGGTTAATATTCACGAGCCCATTGACCTTGCGCTGAATCTGCTTCATAACGAGTACCGCGATCGGATCGACATTCACAAGGAATATGGCGATGTTCCTCGTGTCGAGTGTCATCCCGGGAAAATAAGCCAAGTTTTCATGAACCTCCTTGCCAATGCTTGTCAGGCGATTGGGACCGCCGGGGATATTTGGATTCGAACCTTCTCTGAGGACGGCATGGCCGTTGTTGAAATCGAGGACAGCGGGGTGGGCATCGAACAGGAGCATTTGGGGAAGATCTTCGAACCGTTCTTCACCACTAAGTCGGTGGGCAAGGGAACCGGTCTGGGACTGAGTATAAGCTACAGCATCATCCAACAACATCAGGGGGAAATACGGGTGGAAAGCCAAAGGGAAAAAGGGACGAAATTTTCCGTAAGACTCCCCTTGAGTCCGGCGTAAGTTCGGAAGGCTGAGAAAATGACGGGAAAAAGGCACAAGCTTTTGATTGTGGATGATGAACTGGCCAACCTGCAAAAACTGAAGCGCACCTTTGTCGACGAGTTTCAGGTTTACCAGGCAAGAAATGCAGAAGAGGCACTGGCTCTGTTGAAAGATCGGTCATTTACCGTGATTGTAACCGATCAAAAAATGCCGGGAATGAGCGGGGTTGAGCTGCTCGGGGAGCTGCTTGAGGTCTGCCCTGACACGGTGCGGATCATTCTCACCGGTTACACAGACGTGGACGACCTAATGGATGCCATTAATAGGGGACAGGTGGACCGTTACGTGACCAAACCCTGGGAGCCGCATTCCTTAAAACTGCTGGTCAAGCAGGAGGTGGAAAGATGGGAACTCCGCAGGGAAAACGAGCGCTTGTCGCATCAACTGAAGCTTGCCAACGAACGTCTGGAGAAGGAAAACCGGAAGTTGAAACAGGAAATGGAGTGGCTCAGGGATTCGGAAAAGCACTTGGTCTATAAGAGCCGTGCCATGCAGGAGCTCCTCGACCTGTTGGATCGGGTGGTCGTCACCGACTCAACAGTTCTTATTCAGGGAGAGACAGGTACCGGTAAAGAACTTTTGGCTCGTTACATCCACGAGAAGAGCTCACGGCGAGATCAAGCCTTTATTCCGGTCAATTGTGCAGCGATTCCGGCTGAGCTGGTGGAAAGCGCTTTCTTTGGGCACAGACGGGGTGCCTTTACCGGAGCAACCGAGGACAAGAAAGGATATTTTGAGCTGGCCGACAGCGGTTCGCTCTTTCTGGATGAAATTGGCGAGTCGCCCATGGAGCTGCAGGTCAAGTTGCTGCGCGTGCTTCAGGACGGTGAAATTTTTCCGGTAGGAGCACAGCGTTCCAAGCAGATCGATGTACGCCTGATCGCTTCCACCAACCGCAGCCTCAGCCATCGAGTTGAAGAGGGACGATTTCGCCAGGACCTGTTTTTTCGACTCAATGTCTTCTCGGTGTTTGTACCTCCCTTGCGAGCGCGCAAGGAAGACATCGAGGCACTTTCCCATTTTTTCTTAGAACGCTTTGGAAATCGACTGACCAAAGATGTGCCTGGATTTGAGCCCGCCACGCTGGAAATACTCAAAGACTATGATTGGCCGGGCAATGTTCGGGAGCTGGAGAATGAAATTGAGCGGATGCTTATCCTATCTGACCCGGGTCAGCCTGTTTCTCCCACCATGGTCTCCGAGCGTATTCGTTTTCACGACGGCCTGGTTGATTCTCGAGGATTGTTGAGAGAAAAGCTGGCTGAGCTGGAACAACGACTTATTCTCGATGCCATAAAGGCTCACCATTACAACAAAAGTCACGCAGCTGAAGCCTTGGGCATCAGCCGGCAAACCATCATCGCCAAACTGAAGCAGTACGAAAATCGTTAACTAAACTTACACTAAGTGTCTAAATAGTTTACACCCGCTTTACCTTCGCGTTTTCAATCACTTAAGCCTCTTTGCTGGCACAATGAGCTGTTAACCGAATTGACAGTCCCCCCGGTGTGTTTCGCTTAACTTGTTTAATAACAATAAGTTGTGCAATTGGCACAATCCTTGCTTAGCTTCTCAGTGGAGGTCACGATCATGGGAACTTACATTGCCACTATTTCGCCCTGGGAAGCCAAGTTAATATCGAGAATCAAGGCCCGGGACCAGAGTGCCTTTCAGGAGCTTTTCCATCAATTTCAAAGCCCGGTTTATCGCACCGCACTGAGGATCCTCAAGGAAGATGGATCGGCCGGGGATGCCCTGCAGGAGACGTTTCTGAATATTTACCGGGGGATTCGACATTTCCGAGGAGATTCGAAATTGGCGACATGGATTAACCGGATTACCGTGAACGTTTGTCTGGAGATGATCCGAAGGAGAAAAAAGCACCAGCAGCTTGTGGAGGGGGATATTTCAGAGAAGTCCTACCTGCCGGACTGCACCTCGAAGAGCCCTTTCGAGAAGGTGTCTGAACTGGAAACGCAAAAAAGGGTGCATGGCGCGTTGACATGTCTCGGTCGAAAGCATCGTTCGGTGGTGAGACTGCACGATCTGGAGGGATTTACCATCCGTGAGATCGCGCAAAACTTGCACATAGCCGAAGGCACGGTAAAGTCACGTCTCTTCTACGGCCGTGAAGCGTTGAAAAGGAAACTCGCGGCTTGAAATGCAGAATTCAGGAAATCAGAATTCAGAATCCAGAATTCAGAATCCAGAAGCCTTGTTCCAGGTTTCAGGTTCCAGGTTTAGAGGTTCGAACATTTCCTTCTGAATTCTGAATTCTGGCTTCTGGCTTCCGGCTTCTGGCTTCTGAATTCTGGCTTCTGGATTCTGGCTTCTGATTTCTCCCCTCCATGCTATAATTTCCGAAGTCAACCTCCACGGAAGGCACCAGGTGGTTGGTGAGGGGACGTATGAATCGGGTTTTGCTGGCAATGAGCGGCGGTGTGGACAGCTCGACGGCCGCCGTTCTGTTAAAAGACGGCGGCTATGAAGTGGTGGGCTGTACCATGCAGCTGTGGGATCACCGCCGCAATCCTACCAATCATGGAGAGCCTCAGTTTGGGAAGTGTTGTTCTTTGGATGATGTCTATGACGCTCGCCGGGTGGCCCAGAAACTGGGATTTCCTTTTTACACCCTCAATCTCGAGGAGCAGTTCGAGCGCACAGTGGTGGAACCGTTTATCAGCAATTATT
>JALLOL010000115.1 GCA_027717875.1 Acidobacteria bacterium AH-259-L09
TAAACACTGGCAGATCGAAGGAGGAAGCCATGCAAGCAGCTTGCGGATGTCTGGCGTTGTTTCTATTGGCGGCTAAGGCACTCGGTGCTGGTCCCACTCAAACAGCGGAGAATGCTGTCCCGTGCTGCCACAGGCCTGTGTATACCTACTCGATTGTGGCCCGCGATCCTGCCAGCGGCCAGATGGGTGTGGCGGTGCAGTCCCACTGGTTCTCGGTCGGGTCTTTAGTCACCTGGGGAGAAGCAGGCGTAGGGGTGGTGGCTACACAGTCCTTTGTGGATCCGAGCTACGGTCCTCTTGGCCTGGCACTGATGAAGGGCGGGCGTACAGCAAAGCAAGCACTGGAAGCCTTGAAGCGGGCCGATCCGCACCCGGAAGTTCGCCAGGTAGCAATGATCGATGTGAAGGGCAATGTCGCCGCGCACACCGGAGAGTTAGCCATACCCGCAGCCGGACATATCGTCGCAGACAACTTTTCTGTCCAGGCGAACCTCATGCTGAAGGATACGGTTTGGCCCGCTATGGCAAAGGCCTTTAGCAGCAGTGGGGGCGACCTGGCCGACCGGTTGTTGGCGGCCCTGGAAGCCGGTGAAGCGGAGGGAGGTGACATCCGCGGCAGGCAATCGGCAGCGATTTTGATCGTAAAGGGCCAGTCCAGCGGACAACCCTGGGCCGATCGAGTGATGGAGCTGCGAGTCGAAGATCATCCCACGCCGCTCAAAGAACTGAGGCGGTTGGTGCGCCTGCAGCGCGCTTACCAACACATGAACCGGGGAGACCTTGCAATAGAGCAAGGAAATGAAGAGTCCGCGCTGCTCGAGTACGCCGCCGCCGAGGCCATGTTCCCCGAAAATCTAGAGATGAGGTTCTGGCACGCGGTTTCCCTGGTCAATATGGGGAAGGTGGAAGAATCGCTTCCGCTGTTTGAAGAGATTTTTGAAAAGGACAAGAACTGGGCAACCCTACTTCCACGACTGCCCCAGGTCAATGTCCTCAAGGCCGACCAAAAGACCCTGGAAAGAATCCTTGCCGTCGTGCAATAGACAGCACAGGTTACAATTTCAAGGAGCGCTCTAGAAACCCGAAACACGAGAGGAGGGTAGCGCGCATTTCTCACGCCGACTCTACTGCAGCGGAGGAATCATCCGCCCTGACGGCGTTGCGCTCAGTCGGTCGAGTAGCCAGGGGAGGTCACCCTCCCCCGGCTCTCACAGAACCGTACTTGTGGGTCTCACATACGGCTCTTCGGGACATCGGTGTCCGAGTGTACCGCCCGTAGTGAATTTGTGGATATAATTACTTAGTAATTACGACGGAGGGCGCGATGAGGGTCAACGTGGTTCGGATTGGGAACTCAAAGGGCATTCGGATTCCCAAGGCCATCTTGGGGCAGTGTGAGATATCCGAGGCCGTAGATATGGTGGTCGAGGGCAGACGGATTATCCTCACGCCCGCAGCGGCCGAGCCCCGACGAGGTTGGCGTGCGGCGGCCGAACGAATGCGCGACGCCCAAGATGACGGGCTGCTCATCCCAGATGTCTTCGAAGACGATCTCGATGTCGAATGGTGATGAGGCAGTACGCTTTCCCAGCAGAAAGCCGTCACAACAATCGGTTAGATTGCGAGCTACCTGCATCATGAATGCACCATCAGGATTGGGGGTGGCTCCCGCGCCGGTGGCGCGCCGGGGCATGAGCGCACGACTATTTGGAAAATTGCTTGTAGTTTAGTCCTTTATCTTGTACAGTCTGGATTATGCGTACAAAGGTAACAAAACGCGGGCAGGTCTCTATTCCGTCGGAGGTCCGAAAGAAACTCAAGATCGGTGCCGACACAAAGCTGGAATGGGTGGTGGAAGGCAACACCGCCAGGATTATACCGTTGCCGTCCGACCCACTGAGAGCCTTTCGCGGTTCGGGTAAAAAGGGGATGGTCGAGCGGCTTTTAAACGAGAGGAGGCGAGACCAAGAACAGGAAAATGCCTCTTGAAAATGTCTTTCTCCTCGATACCTCCGCGCTATTGGCCCTCCGCGGCGATGAGCCCGGTGCCGACCGGGTGGAGACCTTAGTCGTGCAGGCAGAAGGGGGCCAGTGTCGGTTGCTGATCTCGTTCATGAGCCGAATGGAGCTTCTCTATTGCATCTGGCGCGAGGAGGGGGAGGAGGCAGCGCGTGAAGCACTCCGTCTGATAGATTGCTTCGCTATGGAGTGGGTCTCCTGTGAGCCGGGTATCCTTGAAATCGCCTCCCAGCTCAAAGCCCAAGCAAGATTATCAGTGGCTGATAGTTGGATCGGCGCCACAGCGATTGCCCGCGAAGCAACCTTAATCCACAGAGACCCGGAATTTACAAAGTTCAAAGAGATTCCCCAAGAGCCTCTCAGACGATAAAAGAATAGACCATATGGGTATTTGGGCGTTCACGAGTGAATGCCCAAATACCCATACCTGACTTCCCCTTGCATTGAATTTTGGGGTTAGCAGAATAAAAATTGCATTCCCAGGGTCAGACCTCCTATTGTTTATTGGCGGTATGAATCAGGGCAAAGCTACTACAAATAAACACAAGCTGCGGCGCCAAGATGGGATCGTAGCCGGAGTCTGCGGTGGCCTGGGCACGTTTTACGGGCTCAGGCCTTTCTGGTTCCGTCTTGCATTTGTGCTTTTGATGCTCCCGGGAGGGCTACCCGGAGTCGTGCCTTACCTGCTGCTCTGGCTCATTATTCCCAAGAAGCGCTAAAAGGGGTCTGCCCCTGTATTGAAATGGAAATTGCAGCCCGCCTACGGCAACACGTCGAGTATCTGGCCACAGCAATTGGAGAGCGAAGTCCGATGTATTACCGTAATTTGGAGCGTGCCAGAGAGTATATCGAACAGATTTTCTCCGAAGTTGGATACGCATTCAATCATGATGTATATCAGGTGCGGGGGAAGCTTTACCGAAACGTCATCGTCGAAAAAAAGGGGCGAGTTCATCCACAGCAAATCTTGCTGATCGGTGCCCATTACGACACCGCGCCGGGGACCCCGGGGGCGGACGACAACGCCAGTGGGATTGCGTCTTTACTGGAAATCGCTCGTTTGCTGAGCCCTTTGGAGCCACCGATGACGATCCGTTTGGTGGCTTTCACGCTGGAGGAACCTCCTCACTTCCACAGCCGATTCATGGGAAGTGTAGTTCACGCCAAGAAATGCCAAAAAAGGAATGACAACATCGTAGGAATGATCTCCCTGGAGATGGTTGGATACTTCGATGATCGAGAAAATTCACAGGCTTATCCTCTCCCTCTGATGGGCAGGTTTTATCCAAACCAGGGCAACTTCATCGCTGTGGCGGGCAATTTCCGCTCGCGGCATCTGGTGCGAAGAGTTACGGACCGGCTCACCCAAGAATCTGACATCCGAGTGGAATCGACGGCCCTGCCTTTCGTCCCTGGCGTGGGCTTGTCGGACAACTGGTCTTTTTGGCAGCAGGGGTATGCGGCCGTGATGATCACCGACACCTCCTTTTTTCGAAATCCGCACTATCATCTTCCTTCTGACCTTCCGGATACGTTGGATTACCAGCGTATGAGCGCACTGGTGTCTGGTCTGGCGAAAGTGTCGGTGCGTTTCTGATTGGATTAGGGGTCAGGTTTGGGATTTTGGCATTTGTCGACAAATGCCAAAATCCTAAACCTGACCCCTCTAACACGTAAGATCGATCTTTTCCAGTTCGTCCTGGCCGAAGAAAATCCGAAAAAAGATACTGATCGCCTTTACGAAGGTAAACTTTTCGACAGGTGTATCCATGAGGACCGTACAGGTGACAAGATTGACCTTTTGCGGGTCGCGGACATAGATGCGTTTTTTTCCCTTTGTTCTAATCTGGACAGTTTCACCCAAAATGGTCAACCGCTCGGGCTCGACTTGAAGATCAATAAATGAAATCGCCAGATAGCCTGACTTCTGACCCTGCCGAGGTTTTCCCAAAAGGCGTCCTTGAGAGTCAAACGTTATTTTGTGCCCTTCGATACCCGGTTGTCTAAAAATGAGAACGCGATCGGAGAAATACTCCTCGAGCTGCTCTGTAAGAGCCTCCGTTCGAAAGTCCAAGTCTTTCTTCTCTTCAGCCTGTCCCCCCAAGTTGAAGCAGAACAAAGACAAAATGACTACTGCGAGTACTCTTCCTCGGTGACTTTGTTCATCCATTCAGTGCGTCCGCCTACGTTTATGGCCAGATGGGTCATCGGCTCTTCCGGTGAAGCGCCATGCCAGTGCCTCTCACCCGGACGAACACAGACGGTGTCGCCGGGTCCGATTTCCAAGACTTCCTCTCCCACTTTCTGGACTCTTCCCTTCCCTTCCTCGACATAAAGAAGCTGCAGCCCCGTGTGGATGTGCCAGTCGGTCCGGGCTCGCGGCTGAAAACAGACCCTATAGATCCGCGCCTCGCCTCCCTGATCGGGACCAAAGACCCGCCCCACCGATGCCTCACCTGTGAAGTGCTCAGGATCAACTTTTTGATAGTCGACGTTCTTCGCCGGAAACAATTTCACTTCCATCCCCTTCCCAAAAAATAGTGGCCTCAAACCGAAGTGACGGTGTTGCGCTGGCTATCCCAGGCAAGCATCTTCTTCTGAAACCACGATTCATTGGCCATTCCCACGACCACCACACCGTACATACCGAGTTCGGGCGGGCAAGCGAGCGGCACCCCATCTCGAATAGCCGCATGATGGTTCTTGTGGTGCAGGCTGACGTCCTCCCCGCCGGTCTTCTGATGGGTTTCCAGAACCTCATTCGAACCCTGCTCAACAATTTTCCACCCTTCCGGGGTGAAGATTAAAGTCGCCCTGTGCCCACGGATGCAGTGCTCGATCCCGTGTCTGTTCCCCATCGTCCCCAGCACATGAAGGGTCATCCCGGGCGTGATCCCTCCCACAGCCGGGTACTCGGCTAACATTTCCAGGTTATCGGGCAGTTCACGCCCGTCCGTCCATAGGTAGATTCCCCCCATGCCCACAACTCTAGAAGGATACGTGAGCCCACACGCCTTTAAGATCCGAGTGATGCGGTGGATGAAAAGATCGGTGGCGATGCCGCCGGAATAGTCTTTGTAGGCGCGCCATTCATAGTAGCGAGATGCGCTCCAAGGACGCTTGGGCGCCGGCCCCAGCCAGCCCTCCCAATCGAGGTCCGGAGGCTTGCGGATGTGCGGTTTGACACCAGTTCGCCACGGTCCACTGTCCGCCGGATAATTCCTCACATAATCGATCTGAGCCTCGATCACCGGCCCGAGCTTGCCCGCTCGAACCGCCTCATAGGCGCTTGAGTAACTGTCATCGCTCATGCCCTGTACACCCACTTGCAGCTTCAACCCGGTTTCTCGAGCCTTGGCCACCACAGCCTGAGACTGTGCGATCGTGTACGTTAGAGGCTTCTCACAATACACGTGTTTATTGGCTTCCAGGGCCTCGAGTGTGAGCCGGGCATGCCAGTGCTCGGGAGTAGCGATAATCACCTTGTCTACATCCCTCAGTGCCAGAACGTCACGATAGTCGCGAGTGCTTTTCGCGTTGCCTCCAATCCGCCAAATGCGGTCTTGAAAGGTCCTGGCTCGCGTCTCGTAGACATCGCAGACGGCCAGGATCTGGGCGTTTTCCTCTTCGGACATATCAAGAATAGCCCTCAGATGCGCCCCGGCGATGCTGCCACAGCCGATGAAGCCGATGTTCAGTCGATCGTTGGCGCCCCGGATGCGACCGTAGCTCCTGGCCGAGAAGGTGGCCATCCCTGCGGTCAGCGCAGCGGTTGTCTTCAGAAAGTTCCGACGGGTCAGCTCATTCTTTTCTTTCATCATGGAAACTTACTATACCGTCAGACCTACAAAAAAGGAACGCGATCCAGAAGCTTTCGCTCGCCGATCTCCGAGCAAAATGCTTTCAGCTCCTCGCCGTGAACTCCCTGCCACCTGATGTCCTTAAGGCTTTCCTTGAGCGGAACGTCAGTGCGCAGCGTCGCCAGCCTGCGGTAGAGAAAGGCTTCCCCCCGATGGCTATTGAGACTTTCGGCAAGCTCCTGAGCCCGTCGCACCCGAATGTCCCAACTCGCCGCATCCTCCGGAATCTCTTCCAAGTGACGATAGCGTGAGAGGACACGAGAAGCGGACTTCTTTCCCCATCCGCGTATTCCCGGAATGCCATCGGCACTGTCGCCCACAAGAGCCAGCCAATCGGGGATGGAGGAGGGTAAAACACCAAATTTGGCGACTACGCCTTCTTCATCCAGGATGCGCTGCTGTCTGCGGTCGAGACAAATCACCCGTGAACCTTGTACACACTGCGCCAGATCCTTGTCGGGTGAGCACACCACAATCTGTTCGACCTTTCTTTCGTTCATCCAACGAGCGGCACCTGTGGCTAAGGCATCGTCTGCCTCAAACTCGATCATGGGCCATACCACGATGCCCAGAGCGCGAGCAGCCCGCTCCGCCAGAGGAAACTGTGCCAAAAGATCAGGGTCAATACCTTCTCCCGTCTTGTAACCTTCAAAGAGATCATTGCGAAACGATTCAATAACATGGTCGAAGGCACAGGCAATGTGTGTGGTGGTTTCTTCGCGGAGGAGAACAACTAGAGTACTCAGCAGGCCGATAGTGGCACCGACTTCGATTCCATCTCGGTTCCGTCTCTTAGGCGCACCATAGTACGCCCGAAAAAGCTCATAGGTGCCGTCAACGAGGTGGATTTTCATTGTCGGGAAGGAGCTAACCATCAGAATCCAGAATTCAGAATTCAGAATTCAGGAGTCAATATATCCGTGAAAATCTGTTCAGATCCGTGTGATCCGTGATCCCAGAATCCAGGACTCAGAACTCAGAACTGAAACCTGGACTTGGAACCTGGAACTTGGAACGTGAAACTTGGAACCTGGAACCTGGAACCTGAAACCTTCAATCTGCCTCTTCTTTGTACAGCCAGGCTCCTGCCAAGGTGGCAATGGGCAGCTCGAAGAGTCCCCACACGGTCCCGATGAGCAACAGGCGGTTTGGAAAAAGTCCCATAGCCCCCATCCCAACGGCAGAGTACAGGTAAGCAAAGAACCAGGCCGCCAGTCCCGCAATGACAGCGCTTTTTGGACCAGCACCGAAGCGTGGTCGAATCGCCGCATAGAGCCATATCAAGACGATGCCCAGGACGAAACCCATTACCACGAACCAGGCAATAGCACTACCCCCAACAGGAGGTTGGTTGAGAGCCTCCATGGCAGCCGCCCAGTCTCGTCCAAGAATGGGCTCGTTCAGAATGAACTCGCCGACATTCAAGATGAGGCCGGCAAGCAGTCCGCCCAGAATAACGCGACCCAGGTTGATTTTTCCCATATTTCTCTCCTCCTTACTATGAAGAACTACTGGTTAGTGATTTTCGATTTAGTCCACCTTCAAAAATAAGATTGTCGACAGCTTGAAACTAACGCACCACCGTTTTCGACACCCTTATGCAGTCGGGGGCTCTGTTGGATAACCACGAGCATTTCAGACCTAAGTGCAAGCCAAATACGTCATTCAGATCCTTCTGGACTTTCTGGAATAGCTCCCTGGTCGCTTGTTTCAATCATCCATCGGTCCATCCCTTACGAAACGAGGCACTTAGTGTAAACAG
>JALLOL010000116.1 GCA_027717875.1 Acidobacteria bacterium AH-259-L09
CTTTCCTCCAGCTTTCGAGGGGGTTTGCTCGTTAGATGTTAGATCTTTGGATTGTGAAAAGCAATGAAAACGCCCCCCCCTCATTCCACATGCTCAATTCGATACCAGACCTCACGGCGTACGCGCTTCCTTAGCGTGCATTTTCGCAGCAATCGGGGCGATACAACCGATTTCGGCAACAGCCGGCACGCCGACGAAACGGGGGAATTCTCTCTAGCGGGCTCCTGAACGGGAAGCAGTGGTTGAGCCGTACTTCTCCAGCAGTGCCAGGAAGCGGGGGTGGTCGCGGAGGGGATTCCAGGTCGGATCCACCTTCACATACGGCGCCGAGAATAAGGCGGGAACTGACAAGAGGTGCTCGAGATAGTCGATCGCTTCGTCATAGTCGCCCACCATGAGGTAGATCTGGGCCAGATCCTTGAGCCGAAAGCCCAGCTTCGGGTCCTGGTTCCCGCCGAGCAGCTCGAGCCCCAGTCTCCCCTCCCCGATTGCGTCTTCGTTGCGACCGAGGCCGGCGTAGGCTATACCCAGTGAGCTGTGAATCCGGCCGTCCTCGGGCCGCTCTTTGACTTCTGCCTCGAGCAGATCCCTAGCCGCCTCGTAATGCGCCTTCTCCAGCTCTGGGCGGTCCAAGAGCCCATAGATCTGGGCGGAGACCTGGTCCTTCGGAATATAGAACATGCCGCCGTACTCGTAGACTTCCGAGGAGCCTGAAGAGAGTCGCCTCAGCGCTTCTTGGTATCTCCCATCGATCATATCCACGATGACCCAGGGGTAGTTAATGGGAGGGCTCTCTTCGAGACCGATGTTGTGAGGGAGTTGCTCCAAGAACCCGCGGGCCCTCTCTGTGCTGCCATCCCAATTCAGATAGATCAACGCCTCGCAGTAGTACGGACAGGATCGATCGGGAGTCAACTGGATGGCGCGGTCGTGGTAGCGGATGGCCTCGCTGAAGTCGCGCAGCCCAAAAGAGCGGCCACCAGTCCAACAGGCCAGCCAGCCCAGCCGCGGATTCAGCCCCATGGCCTTCCTCATGGTGGTCCTTGCCTCCTCCCATTGACCCAGAGCCCTCTGAACCTGACTGATCGCCGCGAAGACTTCGGCGTTGCTGGGCTGGCTCCTCAGAACGATCTGGAACTCGTTGAGGGCTCGGTCCCTGTCTCCCTCGCGGGAGTAGATCAAGCCGAGGGCGTAGTGGGCCTCGGGCAGGCCCGGATCGAGCTCCAGCGCTCGGTCCACCGCCTCCTTCGCAACGGCCACCCGCCCTTCCGTGCGGTCTTCATACGCACCGTATAAACCGGCAAAATCTATCACTGAAAGAGATATAGCTGGATCGCGCCGGCTGACCACTGACAGCTGACCGCACAGCTGACAACTGACAGCTCAGCTGACGGCTGACAACTGACAGAACAGCTGACCACTGACAGCTGACAGTTGGTCGGCTCGCAGCTAGCCCGCCGGCGGTAGCTCATAGTCTCGTAGCTCATCGCTCAGAGCTCTTGGCTCACCGACTCACCCCGCAGTCTGACCTCTAAGAATTTCGCATTTTCTGTTTCTCCGTCGTTGTAGTTAGTGAGTTATGAGTTGTGAGTTCTGGGATCACGGATCACACGGATCTGAACGGATTTTCGCAGAGATCTCGATTCTGACTCCTGACTCCCGGCTCCTGTCTGCTGTCCATAAGCCCATGCTTCAACGCTTGAAAACGTTCTGCCTTTTCAACCCTTGCTTCATCTTGGCCGGATTGCTGGCAGGAGTCATCGGAATCTGTCACAAAGTCCCCCGACCGCAGCTTCCACTTGAAGAGGACAGAGTAACGGAAATTGAGGGTTGGATTAGCCGACCCGCTCAACTGCTCGACGATTACATCTACCTGGAACTTTCTCCCCTGAGCGTCAAACAACAAGATAAATCCATCTCATATCCCGCACGCCTGGCGGTTTATATCTCTTCCTCAAACCCGAAGTCCGAGACCTATTTTGACCCTCCACTGGCCTACGGTGAGATTCTCAGTGTGACCGGCTTTCTGCAGGACCCTTCTTACTATGCGATCCCGGGTGTAGCGGATTTCCGCCAAATTTTATGGAATCAGGGCATCCTCCACGTGGTGCACTTGAAATCTCCCCTTCAAGTAGTACGAAAAGGTCACCATCCAATCAGACTCCTTGTGGGTCCGATTTTTGCGTATGTTCAGTGCTTTGAAAGCTTTTGTCACAAGCAGCTTAATCAGAGTCAATTAAAGTTAATTCTAAGCGTTTTCCTAGGTCGTAAGAAAACTCTTGAGGAGATCGATAGAAACCTCATAAAAACACTGGGGATTTTTCATCTCTTTGTCGTCTCGGGATTTCATGTTTCTCTCGTGGTCCTCTTTCTCCATTGGCTTTTTCAGCGCTGGGGTCGCCCTGGACGAATCCTCACCGTATTGGGATTGTGGGTTTACGTCATCCTGGTCGGCTGGGGCGCTTCCACCCTCAGAGCCGGAGTCATGGTAACTCTCTTTTATCTCCTTCTCAGCTTGGGCCTATCCAGGCAGTTTCTAAACGCCCTGGGTATCTCAGCCCTGATCCTGCTTACAGTGTCTCCGGGTTCTCTTTTTTCTTCGGGCTTTCAGTTTTCCTACCTGTGTCTTTCTGCTATCGGACTTTTTGTCTTGCCCTATGAGCCTCTGATTCGAAGCCTATCCCTGGGTTGTCAAGATGCCTTCACGAAACGGATCGTGGTCCATCGGGACGATCCTTCCAAGCTGCGGCGCCGCGTTCGCTCTTTGCTTGAGGAGAAACTCCAGTTTTGGCCCCGAAAATTGAGCCGCATCACGCTGCAGCCCACCGGGCGGGTCTCGCGCTACTTCCTCAGCCTTGCCCTCTGCGGCTGGTTCATCCAGCTGCTAACACTCCCCGTGAGCCTGTACTACACCAATCGCTGGATTTGGACGCAGTGGCTCAGCAACCTTGTTTTGGTTCCCCTTTTCGCTCTCTTCATTCCCTTGTGTCTTTTGCTCTTTGTCACCTTTTGGCTGCCCACGGGGCCGATTCTGGCTCAAGTAGTGGGTGTTTACGCCGCCGGACTCAGCTGGCTCATGTCGAGTCTGAAGGACTTCACCTGGATCACCTACCTTCGTCAACCGGAGGCTTTCGAAATAACAATCTATTTTTTTCTCTTTCTCTGCGCCTACTATCTGCTCCCGGGTCGGGCAAAAATGGCGGCGTTTTTCAGTCCTATTTTCCTCTGGTTTGTACTCCAACAACCGGCAGTCCATTCTCAGGGGAAACTCCTTGTCACCCTGCTTGACGTGGGACAGGGGGAGAGTCTACATATTCGCTATCCTGACGGGACGGATGCACTGGTCGACACAGGAGGGTTCTTCTACTCTCCGCATGAGACCAGTCACTTTGTGGGAGAGCGCCTCGTCTCTCGTTATCTTTGGAAGGAAAGATCACAGAAATTGGACTATGTTCTCCTTACCCACCCCCACTCAGACCACGTTCAGGGGTACGACTTCATCCGCGAGGCCTTCCCCATCGGCCGATTGCTCTTCTATGAGTTTCCTAATAAATACCCGGGGGCCCCTGCTCGCCGCATTGTGGAGGGAGACAGTTTTTCCATTGCGGGCGTCGAGCACCTGGTACTGCATCCGCCCCGCCAAAGGCCACCAGGAACCGAGTGGAATACGAACAACAGTTCTTTGGTGGTCCAGCTGTGCTACAAGGATTTTAAAATGCTGTTTACGGGGGACATTGAGCGGGCCGCTGAGCAATATCTCTCCCCTAAGCTCGGTCCGGTCACTGTACTGAAAGCCGCCCATCATGGAGGTCGGACCAGCAGCTCACAAGAATTTCTGGAGAAAACGCAACCCGGCCTGGCCCTCATCTCAGCAGGGCGAAAAAGCATTTTTGGACACCCTTCACCGGTCACTTTGGAGCGCTTCGCTAGAGCCGCTGTAGCGGTGTTGGCAACACCCCAGTGGGGGAGCCTCAGGATTGAAACGGACGGTCTTACCTGGCGGGTGCTTCACTACTCAATGGAAGAGGGGAGCTTTCGCGAAGTCGAGCTGGAGGGGCTCACAGCCTACCAGCGAGTGCCAGCAAACTGAATTCGGGGAGATCGTGGAGCGCCAGAATTTTGCGATCCACGTAATTCGTCTCCAGGCGTTTGTACATCTCCTTGGAGAGACGCTTCCTGTAAATTTTCATCTCTTTCTTCACCTCTGCCTGCAGCTCCTTCACTTCTTCTGCGCCCATCTCCTGCTGCAAAGACTCCGCCAGCATCACGCCGATGTCAGCCAGATCACGATCGAGCTCTTGATAATCCCCTTTCGGGCGCGAGGAGACTTCCGACTTTAAAGCGAGAACGCGCTCAGCAGCCCTTCCAAAGACTTCACCTTGATGCGCCTTGAGACCATTTTCCAGCTGGCGAAGATAATCCAACACAGCTTCTTTTGAAAAATCCCCGGAAGACCCCGCTGCTTCTTGCCTCCAGGCTTTCTCATTGGAGGCGCCCAGCATGGCCTGATTGTACTCTTCAAAGGCTTCGACGATGGCCGGGTGACAATAAAAAAGGGTCCTCGGCGTCTTCTTTTGCCTCTTTTGGACAGACTCAAAACTCCGATCGATTCCCCGCAAGACCACGTGCAAAGGAATCCCGTTGCCTCTCCAGAGCTCGATCAAACACCAATCCAGGGGGGAGACCCACAGGTTCTTTCCCCGCTTCCTGACGAAGTGCTCCTCAACCTCCGTAAAATAGTTAAAGTAATTCTTCAACGGTTCTCTCTCAAGTGGCTATAGAAGATCCGTAATCCGTAGAGCATCAGATCCTCCTCCACACGGTCAATTTGCTGTGAATCGGAAGAAAGAAGGCGCACCTGACCACCCGTGGCCACCACCTGGGACTTTCCCAATTCCTCCTTCATCCTACCGAGAATTCCATCGACCAGGCCCACGTATCCGAAATAAAGGCCCGCTTGCATGCTGGTCACGGTGGAATCGCCGATGACGCAAGGGGGCTTTTTAATCTCGATCCGAGGCAGTTTAGCAGCTCGTTGAAAAAGTGCCTCCGCCGAGATGCCAATGCCCGGAGCGATGATTCCACCCAGATACTCTCCATTTTGCGAGATAGCGTCAAAAGTCGTCGCTGTGCCGAAGTCCACCACGATCGCGGGCCCGCCGACCATTTCAAACGCGGCCACGGCACTGACAATGCGATCAGCACCAACATCCGAAGGAGGGTTATAGCGGATCGGCATCAGGTCTTGTTTGGCTGACTCAATGAAAAGTGGGTTTAAACCGAAGCACTTTTTTGCCAGCAATTCAAAAGCCTCATTAAGTGGAGGCACCACGGAGCAAATGGCAATCCCCTTCACCTCTCGATGAGAAAGCCCTTGCAATTCAAAGAGATTGCGACACAAAACGGCGTACTCGTCAAAGGTCTGATCTCGTCGAGTCACCACTCTCCAAGAGTGTCTCAGTTGGTCGTCATCAAAAACCCCAAAAACCAAATTAGTATTCCCAATATCAATGACCAGTAGCATTTTTTGCCTTCCTGTGAGGGAGGGGCCGTGTCTAGTGCCTGAAATGCCTGATGCCGGTAAACACCATGGCCATTTCGTGCTCGTTAGCTGCCCTGATCACTTCCTCGTCCTGGATCGACCCTCCGGGTTGAATCACTGCTTTGACTCCCGCCTGAGCGGCCTCATCAAGGGCATCTCGAAAAGGGAAAAAGCCATCGCTTGCCATCACACAATCTTGCAGGCTGAGTTTTGCCTTTTGTGCCGCTAAGCGAACCGAGTCCACCCGGCTCATCTGCCCAGCGCCAATGCCAACCGTCTGACCTGAACGCGCGTAAACGATAGCGTTTGATTTGACGTGCTTACAGACCGTCCAGGCAAAAAGCAGGTCTTGGGTTTCATTCTCGTCCGGCGCTCGTTCGGTTACCGTCTTAAGATCCTCGCTTTCGACGTAATAGAGGTCTTTGTCCTGGACAAGGAAGCCTCCTGAAATCATTCTGAAATCGGAATATCTTACCGCCCGATCGCTTCGCAGAGCCGGCGCTCCCATTTCCATGACGCGTAGATTTTTTTTCTGCAAAAAAATCTCAACAGCTTCCGGTTGATAGGCGGTAGCAATGACCGCCTCCACGAAAAGTGAACTCATCTTATGCGCTGTCTCCCGGTCGACTTCCCGATTAAAAGCGACGATTGAGCCAAAGGCAGAGACCGGATCACAGGCGAGCGCCTTTTCATACGCCTCAGACAAGAGCGATCCCAGCGCCGTTCCACACGGGTTCGTGTGCTTAATAATCACACAGCAGGCATCCTCAAATTCAGCGCACAGATTCCAGGCCGCCTCCAGATCAAGGTAGTTGTTGAATGACAGTTCCTTCCCCTGATGCTGTTTGGCAGCCCCTAACCCTGCCTGTGGGGAAAACCATGGCTGGTACAAGGCCGCTCTCTGGTGTGGATTCTCACCGTAGCGCAAAGAGTTCACCCTCAGCAAACTCAGATTGATTGCGGGAGGTAAAACCTCATCTTGGGTCTCGATGCTTTCAAAGTAGCTTGCGATGGCTGCGTCATAAGCGGCAGTGTGATGGAATGCTTTGCGGGCCAACCAACGCCGCGTGCTGTCCCTGGTCTCTCCATTGTTGGCCTTCAACTCGGCCAGAATGTGAACATAGTCAGCTGGATCCACCACGACCGTTGTGTGCTGATGATTCTTGGCGGCGGCACGAACCAGGGTAGATCCCCCGATGTCAATCTGTTCAAGGGCCTCCTCGATCGTCACACTCTCTTTTTGTATCGTCTTGCTGAACGGATAAAGGTTAACAACGACCAAACCAATAGGTGAAATGTTGTTTGCCTGCAGGACTTCCAGGTCTTCAGGATTATCATGCCGGGCCAGGATGCCTCCATGAACCCGAGGGTGCAGAGTCTTCACTCGGCCATCCAGGATCTCAGGAAAACCGGTGTATTCGGAGATCGCTGTAACGTCTATAGCGGCCGCCTTCAGGATTTGCGAAGTTCCTCCAGTGGAGAGGATTTCGATTTGCATTTCAGTGAGTCGCTGAGCCAGCTCGACAATCCCTTCTTTATCGGAAACACTTAACAATGCCGTTTGAATCTTCATTGCAACCCTTCTCCGTGAAAAGCCCATCTTATTGTTGCTTCCGACCAAAAGTCCAGAAGTCTTGAGTGCTCAGTTCTGAGCTATGTAGCGTCCGCTCTAAGAGCGGACACTACAGCTATTGAGCTGTGAGCTTTTGAGCTATTTCTTCTGGATTCTGAATTCTGAATTCTGAATTCTACATTTGTGTCTCCCTGACTTCTGTTAATCAACCCGCTATAATCTACCCGTGTCCCCTGAAAGTCAGATCCTGCAGCAACTCCCGTCCGTCAGCAAGATCTTGCAGAAGGAGTCGGTTCAGGCCCTGATCAATCTTTATTCTCGGGAGTTCGTTCTGGCAGGGATCCAAGAATGTTTGGACCAGTTGCGAGCTGAAATCCGAAGTGGCCGGCTTTCCGAGCAGACGCTTTCCGAGCGCATCGCCTTTCTGGACTCTAC
>JALLOL010000117.1 GCA_027717875.1 Acidobacteria bacterium AH-259-L09
TCCCAGCAAATGAGAGGCCTGGTCGACCAGGCCATGGATCGCATCCTGGATCATATTGAGTCGCTTCCACAGCAGCCTGCCAGCAATGTGGACGGGGGTCTAGAACTGGCTCGCAGCTTGAGGGAACCTCTTCCTGAGCAGGGCCAGCCTTATTCGCAACTTCTCGATCTGCTGTTCGAGCGGGCGCTGCCAAAGACCTTCAATGCAGCCAGTCCGGGCTACCTGGCTTACATTCCAGGTGGAGGAATCTTTCATGCTGCCCTGGCAGACCTGATTGCCGATGCCGTGAATCGATATGTGGGAGTCTGGATTGCTGCACCGGGCCTTGTGCAGTTGGAAGTCAATGTGATTCGCTGGTTCTGCGATATGATGGGCTACCCTCCACAGGCGGGAGGAGTGCTGACCTCGGGAGGCTCCCTGGCCAACCTCATCGCCCTCATCACAGCCCGGCGAGAGCGTCTTCCTGAAGACTTTCTGCGGGGTGTCCTCTACAGCTCAGACCAAACGCATCACTCGGTGAAAAAGGCGGCCGTTTTGGCCGGTTTCCCGCCTGCCAACATCCGCGAAATTGCGTCTGATTCGCTTTTTCGGATCCAGATCGATGCTCTGCAACGACGAATGGATCAGGACAAAAGGGACGGATGGACTCCTTTTATGATCGTCGGCAATGCGGGTACAACCAACACTGGCGCCGTGGACAATTTAGAAAGTTTGTCTCACATCGCCAGCCAGGAGAAGGTGTGGTTTCACGTGGATGCGGCCTACGGTGGTTTCTTTCTCTTGACGGAACGAGGGCGCCGGCTAATGAGCGGCATCGAGCGAGCCGATTCGATTACCCTTGATCCTCACAAAGGTCTCTTTCTCCCCTACGGCACAGGATCCCTTCTGGTCAGAGATCAGCAAACCTTGAAGCGGGCCCACACCCTTTATGCTGACTACATGCCCCCCTTGCAAAAGGAGCCGGACCTGGTGGACTTTTGTGAGCTTTCTCCGGAGCTCTCTCGGGGCTTTCGGGGCCTGCGCGTTTGGCTGCCCTTGAAGATGCATGGCATTGAGCCTTTCCGGCGCAATCTGGAAGAAAAATTAGATCTAACACAGTGGGCTGCCGAGGAGCTTCGCAAGATCCCTGGAATCGAAATTGTCGTCGAGCCCCAGTTGTCTGTCGTGGCTTTTCACCTCGTGAAACCGGGACTTGACCTGATGTCTCTCAATCAACTGAATCAACAGTTGCTCGAGCAGATTAACGCTCGCCGCAGAATCTACCTCACGCCGACACTCCTTGACGAACGTTTTGTCATTCGCATTTGTGTGCTTTCTTTCCGCACGCACCTGGAGCGCATGCAAGCCGCCCTGGAGGACATTCGCACGGCAGTGTCGAAGGTCTGACCCCCAGCACTTTCACCCCCAGCCCTGCTATAATCTGCCCCATTGAGCTATTGAGCTTTTGAGCTGTGAGCTTTTGAGCTGTTAATCTTTGCAGTGTCCGCTGTGAGAGCCCACAGGACCGCTCGTAATGAACGCGGGATTGAAAGATGGCCCCAGGTCGTGAACGGCATATGCAAACCTCCTCGGGCGAGATCAGACTGCGTGCAATCGGGGACATCACCGAAGCCACCCGGCTGGTCGAACTGCAGCGAGAGATCTGGGGATACGGACGACCGGATACCGACTTTCCTCATCCGGCCCGCGCTCTATTTGCCATTTCTCAAAGCGGGGGTCATGTAGCGGCGGCTTTTATCGACAACCTGGCGGTGGGACTTTCTCTTGCTTGGATCGGGATGGAGCCGGTCTCGCAAAAACCCTACTTACACAGCCAATTGGTCGGCGTCCTGGGGAAATACCGGCACCACGGAATTGGCTACTATCTCAAGCTCTACCAGCGGGATTTTGCCTTGGAGCACGGAATGGATTTAGTGAAGTGGACATTCGATCCCCTGCGAAGCGCCAATGCAAACCTGAACCTGCGCAAGCTGGGCGCTATCATTAAGACCTACCAAGCGGACTACTATGGCAAGGTTCAAAGCGACTTCAGCCATGGACTGGCCACGGATCGAGTGTGGGCCGAATGGCATGTTGCCTCAGAACACGTCAAAGGACGCCTGGCAAATCCACCACCCCCGCTGGAGCAGGAGCCACGGCTGACACAGCTCACAAATCTCGCTGAAGATGATGAGGGAATGCAACGTTTAGTGGACTATCAGCTGCGCCAATCGGAGCCAAGACTCCTGGTTGAGGTACCGGACGACTTTGAAGCCATTTGCCAAAGAAGCATGTCACTGGCGCAGGATTGGCAGTCGAAAATTCGCAAAATTTTTCAGCACTACCTGAGCCGAGGATACACTGCCGCCGATTTTTTAATCCTTTCAGGTTCACCGCCCCGCGCCTTCTATTTGCTAAGCAGCGACCCGCTGGAACAGCTTTTGAGCTTTTGAGCTATTGCTAAGAGGCCTAACTTGACCTGTTCTTGAACAAAGCTTGACCGCAACTTTATATATGTAGCGCCGGGATAGTGCTAAAATCCTGCCAATGCCCCGTCCAGCCCAAAGACTAGGTATGTTGCGGACCGGCCATAGACTTCCGATCATCTTCGTAATCGGCATTCTACTTCCCGGTATCCTCCTGGCCGTTTTTGCCGTACGGGCTTTGCTCCAAGAAAGACGCTTAGTGGATCAGCAAATTCGGGAACGGTTGGAGCGCGCGGCAAATGGAGCGATCCGCGATCTGGATCAAGAGTTTCGCCAATGGCAGCAGGCTGTAGACGAGCTCAGCCAAGCCGGAACACGTGATCCTTCGCTGTGGCCACAAAGGGTGCGCCGGGCCCTGGAAGGTCCGGTTTCCGCGGTGGTGCTCTTTCGAGCGGAGCAGGATTTGCACGTCTTCCCGCCCGCTCAGTTGCTGTACAAGCCAGCGCCCCTTTTAGGGTCATCTTCTCCGCAGCAGCCCCTCCCGCCGGCTTTTGCCGAAGCCGAGTCCTCGGAGCTGCGCCACCGGGATTACCCCAGAGCCATCAGGCTGTACAAGCGGTTACTGGCCCGTGCAGAGCCATCTCAGCGTCCATTACTTCTGCATCGGCTGGCACGAACCTCTCGCAAGGCCGCATTACTGGATGAGGCTTTCCGCTACTATGGTGAACTGGCTCAAGCCAGCTCGGGCCGGATCGGGAATCTACCCGCCGATGTGGTGGGAAAGTTTGAGCTGTGTTCCTTGTGGGCGGACCAGCGAGCCTCGGCCAAGCTTAAAATGGGAGCGCTGGAATTCTATCAAGGGCTGGTCAGCGGCCGCTGGTCACTGGAGAAATCGCGCTATCTTTTCTACGCCGACACGGCCCGGGATTGGCTGGCGCGCGCTTCCGCTTTCCCGTCTGAAGTGCTTCACCTGCAGGAGACCGAACAACAGAAGCTCGCACTCACTCGCGCACTAGAAGAGTTCCTGGAAACACCCCGTCGGGTTCTCCCCACCGAGACCGGAGCCCCTCTGGCTTTCTGGCAGGCTGAGCCCTTCCTGGCTTTGCTCCTATCGGAGAGCTTTATCCAGGAGCAATTCTGGCCATCGATCTTCACGGCAACAATCGGCTCCGATCTCGAAGTGTCTTTACACGCTTCAAATGGCCGGGTGATGTTCGGTGCCGGGCCTTCAAGTCAGGAGACCCTGGCAGCAACGCGCGGCCTCGACGAGATCGGTCTTCCCTGGAGGCTCGAGGTTCGGCCACGCCAATTGGCTGCCCTTTACCAGGACCTGAATCAGCGCCAAAACCTATATCTGGCCATGTTATTCTTGGTGTTAGCGCTTCTGATCTTCGGCAGCTACCTCATGGCTCGAACGGTGAAACGCGAGCTGGAGATAGCCCGACTGAAATCGGAGTTTGTCTCCGCTGTTTCCCACGAGTTCCGCTCCCCCTTGACGGGCATCCGCCAGCTAGGCGAGATGCTGATGCGCGGCCGATGGAAGAGCGAACAGAGGCGACAGGAGTACTATCAGATGATCGTTCGAGAAAGCGATCGGCTGACGCGTCTGGTGGAGAACCTCTTGGACTTTTCCCGTATGGAAGAAGGACGCCAGCGGTACGATTTTGAGCCTGTGGAGCCCACCCAGTGGTTGCGAAGACTGGTCGAGGATTTTCAGTCGGAAGTAGCTGACAAGAGCATGTCCATTGTGGCAAGCATCCCACAGGACCTCCCCGTTCTCTCCGGCGACTGCGAAGCCCTCACCTGCGCGGTGCATAACCTACTGGATAACGCCGTCAAATACTCCGGCAACTCGAAAACGGTGTGGCTCCATGCCGAGGCCAAAAACAGCCGGCTCTCAATACGGGTCCGTGACCAGGGCCTGGGCATCTCCGAGCAGGACCAGAAACACATCTTTGAAAAGTTCTTTCGCGGGGAGGGCGAGATCTCACGTCAGGTGAAGGGTGCGGGAGTGGGACTGAGCCTGGTGAAACACATCGTGACCACGCATGGGGGTTCCATCCAGTTTGAAAGCCTGGCCGGCCAGGGCAGCACCTTTTCACTCCACCTGCCCACCCAGCCGCCGGAAACAGGGTGAGAGCATGACGCGAATTCTGGTTGTTGAAGATGAGCCGACCATTGCCGCTGGACTCCAGGATGACTTGGAACTGGAAGGTTATACGGTGGAGGTGGTGGAGGACGGCGCTACGGCTGTGGACCGAGCGCTCGAAGGCGGCTACGATTTAATTCTCCTCGATGTAATGCTTCCGCAAAAGGATGGCTTCACCGTCTGCCGCGAAGTGCGCCAAGCGGGACTGTGCGCGCCGATCATCTTGCTGACGGCCAAAGGACAGGAGGTAGACAAGGTGTTGGGGCTGGAACTGGGGGCCGATGATTATGTGACCAAACCCTTCAGTCCCCGCGAATTGCTGGCCCGGATCAAGGCGGTTTTACGCCGCACCAATGACTCGGCCCAGCCCGCCCAGGTCTATCAGTTTGGCGATGTCAAGGTGGATTTTGGCAGATGTGAAGTCTCACGCACGGGTAAAAAAGTGGATCTCACGGCCATGGAGTTCAAGATCCTTCGTGCTTTTCTTTCCCACCCTGGTCAGGTACTCACACTCGATCAGTTGATCGAAGAGGTCTGGGGCCGCGACGTTTTTCTGAGCGATCGCGTGATTTACACCCACATCAGCAATCTACGTAACAAAATCGAAGCCAATCCGGCCCAGCCCCGACATCTGATTACCGTGCGCGGCATGGGCTATCGTTTTGATAGTTGAATTGACCCATTCTTGAACCAAACTTGAACTGAACTTAACTCGCGGGCGAGCAGTTCCGGTTATCCTGGTGGCACATTTTGGTTAAAGGAGGAACATTTCAATGACTAGAAAACAACTCGCTTTAAGTTTAACCCTGCTTCTGGCAATTCCCCTGATGGCTGCCGTGCCACAAAAAGAGAAAACGCCTGAGGCTCTGCTCGGCGCGGCACTGCATCAGGAAGAGGTGGAGGGGAACCTCGAGGCGGCTATTACGACCTATGAGAAGATTCTCACCAAGCACTCCGCGAAGCGCGCCCTCGCCGCCAGGGCCCAGCTTCACATTGGAATCTGCTACGAGAAACTGGGCAAAGAGGAGGCCAAGAAAGCCTACCAGGCGGTGATCGACAGGTATGCCTCCCAACACGAGACGGTCCGTTTGGCGCGAGAGCGACTAGCCGAACTTTCGTCACCGCGAAAGTACGCCTCTGCGGACAAGGCATCGGGAATGGTGGTCCGCCGGGTCTGGGTTCCCCGAAACGACCTGGACTTCGTTAAAGAACGAGGTGGTATCTCTCCAGACGGCCGTTACCTCACGTTTGTAGCGCGTCGCGGGCGTCGCAATGATCTCTTCGTTCGTGATCTGGCCACTGGAGAGAACCGCCGTCTCACTCACGCCGGCCCTGGCGAAGCGGATGACTCCATAGTGTCGCCAGACGGGAGGCAGGTCGCTTACCAGTGGGACAACCGCGACGGTTTCGATGAGCTGCGGATCATCGGCATCGACGGCTCGGGAGAGCGCGTCCTTTATCGCAACCAGGAGGTCCCACATATTCATCCCCGCACTTGGTCTCCTGACGGGAAACACATACTGGCCTCGACCGCGCTCAGGGACCGAACACGGCAGATTGCGATGGTATCCGTGGCGGATGGTTCCCTGCGAGTGTTGAAGTCGCTCGAGTGGACACCTGCTTATTACTCGCCGCAACTGACGATTTCGCCGGACGGGCGGTATATTGCGCATAACTTCCGCAAGCAGGGCTCCAGCGAAGAAGACATTGCTCTGCTTGCCGTCGACGGCAGTCGCGAAGTTCCTCTAGTCAAGCACCCCGCCGATGACAACGTCCTGGCCTGGGCTCCCGATGGGCGGACTGTGCTGTTTCGAAGCGACCGGACGGGAACGAAAGATTTGTGGGCGATAGCGGTCGTCAACGGCAAGCCTCAAGGTCCTCCCCAATTGGTGAAGAAGAACATCGGCAAGATTCAGCCCCTGGGATTTACACGGGAGGGGGCTTTTTACTACCGATTCGCTAACCAGATGGAGGATATTTACTTTGCCAGGCTGGATCCAGCCAGCGGCAAAGTTCTCGTTCCTCCGAAGCCATTCATGGCGCGCTTTGTGGGCAGCAATCGTGCGCCTGACTGGTCTCCCGAAGGAAAGCGTCTGGCTTACATCTCACAGCGGTCGGGCACAGAGCGCAGTGTGATCGTCATCCGTTCCCTGGAAACGGGCGAGGAGCGAGTCTTCTCGCCCGAGTTCAATCCTAGTCACCGATATCTTCCCAACGCCTTACGCTGGTCCCCTGATGGACGGTTTATTCTCTTTCGTGGAGTCCAGGGTTCTGATCGTGCAATCTTGCGGCTGAACGTTAAAACGGGGGCGGTCACGCCCGTCGTCCCCCCGACGAATGAGCGATATCTTGCCGCTCGGTCGCCGTGGTCTCCTGATGGAAAAGCATTTTATTATTTCGCGTCCGACCGAACCACCAGAAGCACGCACCTCTTGACACGAGATTTGGAAACCGGCCACGAGAGGGAACTTTACGGAGGACGGGAACGGGGCTCTTTCGGGCCGACCTTGGCCATCTCCCCCGACGGCCGGCGCTTGGTCTTCCCGTTCCGCGAGGCCCCGCGGGGAACAGGCGTGGGCCTGAAGGTCATCTCAACCGCGGGTGGAGAGCCTCGCGAACTGCTCCGGGTGCAAAAGCCTCACAACATCTATCGGCGTGTACTCACGTGGACGCTTGACGGACGCTACGTCATCTTCGGCAAAGGCAAGCAGGGCCAAGAAAAGGTAGAGCTTTGGAGAATCCCTGTCCAGGGAGGCGAACCCGAGAAGCTGGGACTCGAAATCAATCGGTCAACTGTTGATCTTCGCTTTCACCCGGATGGGCGACAGGTCGCCTTTAGCGCCCAACAGGAAGTGGTCGAGATCTGGGCGCTGGAGAATTTCCTACCGGAATTGCGGGCCGCCCGATGAAAGGCCGACTC
>JALLOL010000118.1 GCA_027717875.1 Acidobacteria bacterium AH-259-L09
TTGCAACCGATGAGTTTATGACGGCGGCCCGTGCGCAGGCCGCCGCATTGGGCCGGCCCGACTTCGACGCAGTCTATGTCGATCATCCGATTCAGGATCAGACGCAACAGGAAATCGAGATGAGGGTAGAGACAGCAATTGAGGAAATCGTGGCTCGGCTTACCAGGTCGATAGCCACGTGAAAAGGCGGAGATTCTTTCCAGCGTGACTGCGACTTCCAGCCCATGGGTTTGAGTGGCATTTGGCATCGACTTATAATTAAGAAGTCATCAAACTGTTCACTGTGCTTTATTTGAAGCGGTGGCTCTCCCTGGGAAGCATCCGACAAAGCTAATTCTCCTCAGCAAAAGGATTCGCAGAAGAAGAGTCCGGTTTCAGTCTGTCCAGCCAAGATTCTGGTTCGTAAATTTTTCTCCACAACAGTTTGTAGGTCTCGTTATCCATCCGTTGCTTGAGTTGAAACTGGAAGTTCCTGATGCTGCCCGAGTGGGAGTGTTCCCGGACGGTAATTCGAAAGCTGGAACGGGACATGCGACCGAAGCTCTCAATGTCTTCAATGGGCCAGAAACGACTGTGTTCAGAATCAGGGGCAGTGTAATAGATACCCCCTTCGGTGAATAGCAACTGACCTTCACACCCTCCGCCGAGAGAGTGCTTGTGCTTGGCCAGAAGCATGTAAGCTACATGGTCGGGTCTGGTGAAAACAGCAGACACCACTCGAGTGGGAAGCCGCTCACGCAAAAAATTCACGACTTCAGGGTTAATCTCTCTTTCGACCAACTCAAATTCAAATGTCCGGTCACGGCTAAGTTTCCACCAGACATCTTCGTAAGTTCGAATGTAGATTTTCTGCGGCGACTCGATCTTCACTTCCTGCATATCGGTGTAAGACCAGCGAGTATTGTGGTCATTGTCCTTCTCTGAGGTGTAGGTGATACCTTCTTGGTCAATGGTCAAGTCCCCAGAGCCTGCTCCCCAGAAGTGGTCATGCTTAACAGGAAACTGGAAAACAGGTTTGTCGCTCGCCATCACAGACCGGCAAAGCAATAGAGCTATAGTCAGAACTGAAAGAAAAAAGGTCTTCATACACTTGTTCTCCGGAAGGTAAAGCCACATGTCATTTGCCTCTTTACTTCACAAAAACAAAGCCCAACAGCTCCTCCAGTCGAACCAGGTTCTGAAAATAATCGCGGGTTTCTTCTTCGTATTGAAGTTCATAGTTCAGTACAGTGAGCGAGTTGTCAATCAAGGCGAGAAAGTCGAGGCTGCCCACCCCATAGGCTGATAATGCCGAGTCCAGTGAGGCGGTGGCTTGAGGAATGATTCCTTGTCGATACAGCCGTATCAGACGCTGTGCGGTGCGGGCCCCGATATAAGCGTCCTTAATACTGAAGGTCACCTGCTGGAGCTTACTCTGGTAGCCATGTTTTGATCGTTCGAGCTCTTCAACATTTTCCTCTACCCGAAAGCGTTCTTTTCTCCAGAAATACAAAGGTATTTCCAGTCCCAGACGATACTCATACATATTGTCAAAGGGTCCACCACGCAGCATGTAACTTGTTGAAATGCTCAAGTCGGGGAAAAACTCCTTTTTGGCCAGATCCAGCTGCAGGGAAGCTTTCTGAATCTCTAACCTTTCCGCCTCAATTTCAGGATTCTGTTCTCTCGCCATGAGATAAAGCTTTTCCAAAGAAAAGGGCAACTCTACGGCCGTGTTTTCCACCTGGACCGGCTGAGGGAGAACGACGTCTGGAGATCGATTGAGTAGAGTGTTAATTCGAGCTTGAGCACTTTCCCGTTGCTGACCCAGCAATTCAAGGCGTTCCATGATCAGTGAAATTTCCACGTGAGACCTGAGCACATCTGCCTGCAGACCCTCTCCCACGGTGTACTTCGCTTCGGCAATTCGGGAGAGCTTTTGTAGAAGATCTCGATATCGATTCAGGATGCTTATAGCCTGATGGATGTAACTCAGCTCAAAATAGGCCGTCTTCAATCGACGAGTGATCTCCAAAGTCACTGCCTGGTAAATTTGTGCCTTTTGAGCCGCCTCGGTTTCCGCGATATCCCCCTTTAGATTCAACTTACCCGGCCACGGAATCTTCTGCTTGAACATGAAGGAAGCCCAGGAAAGAGGACCACCGCCAATAGTGGAGTAAGGCAAGGGATTTCCCGAACTCATCGAACCAAAACTGACTTCCGGGTCCGGAAGCGAGGCGACCTGCGAAGGCCTCTTGGTAGAAGCTGCCCACTTCTTACGAGCCTCCCAGATCGAAGGATTAGAACGTAGGGCCTGCTCTACTAAACTATTAAGGAGTTCAAACGATTGGTTGGCCTGTTCTGCCGGCGGGAGCACGCCTTGCGAAACCTTTGCGCCACGGCTGTCAAGTAAAGATGAAAGCTTTTCCTCGTCTTCTTCAGCCGCAGAAATTGCTTGAGCACGAACAACCGCAGACGCAAAGAAAAGACTTCCCATCAGGATAAATATCAGTGGGTGAGCTTTCCAATATGTTCTTCCATTCATAATGCAACCTCACTGTGTACGGATACTAATTTAGGCCTTTTGGCTCCCTGCGGAAGTGGCGCTCCCTGCGGAAGTGGCGCTCCCTTCCGGGGTGTCAAAGGTGATCCTCATTTGCCATTCTCCGGCAGGTCAGACTCGTAGCGTTTCCAGACAAAGAAGAGAGCCGGATAAATGGTGAGCCCCAGAAAAAAGGAGGTTACCAGACCCCCCACCATGGGAGCGGCCATACGTTTCATGACATCGGCCCCCGTTTCGTGTGTGGCTGCCCACATGATGGGAAGCAAGGCCACAAATGTTGTCAGCACGGTCATGAGCTTGGGACGCAGTCGCTGGACCGCGCCGTAGTGAATCGCCTCTTTAAGATCGTCCACATGACGCATCCTGCCCTCTGTCTGCCATTTTCGGTGAGCGATCTGCAGGTACAGCAGCAACACCACTCCCATCTCGGCCTCCAGACCGGCCAGAGCAATAATCCCCACCCACACCGCGATACTCAGGTTGTAATCCAACAAGTACAGGAACCAGAACGACCCAATAAGCGAGAAGGGAACCGCCAGAAACACGATGAGGGGTTCCTTCCAGGATCCGAAGTTCAGGTAGAGCAGGACGAAGATGATGAAGAGTGTAATGGGAATAATGTAGGTCAGCCGCTGCTTCATGCGCAGCAAATATTTGTACTGTCCCGACCATTCGAGACGGTAACCAGCCGGTATTTCAACCTGGTTTGCAACGATTTGTTGAGCTTGCTCGACGTAGCCCTCGTAATCTTCGTGGGTGACGTCGACGAAGACGTATCCCACCAACTGGCCATCTTCGTCCCGAATCATCGGTGGTCCCTGCGTATATTCCATATCAGCCAGCAGCGAAATGGGGACTTGGGCACCAGCGGGGGTAGGAATAAGTACTCTTCCCAGCCCCTCTATATCGTTGCGAAGCTCCCGTGGATAGCGGACGTTGATTGGGTAGCGCTCTCTGCCTTCGATGGTATAGCCAATGTTCTTGCCTCCGATAGCCGTCTCTATGATGTTCTCCACATCACCGACGGTCAGACCATAACGAGCTGCTTCCTCCCGGTTAATCTTGAAATCAAAATAGTAGCCTCCCATCACTCGGTCTGCGAAAGCACTGCGCGTACCGGGTACCTCTTGGAGGACATTCTCAATCTGAACGGCGATTTCCTCTATCTTCACCAGGTCGGGGCCGAAGACTTTTACTCCGAGATTACTGCGCATGCCGGTGGAGAGCATCTCGGTCCGGGTTTGAACCGGCATCCACCAGATGTTGGCCATTCCGGGAAACTTCAATTGGGCATCCATTTCCTCGATCAACGCCTCCCACGACTTGGGGCGTTCCTCGGGCCAAAAGTACCTGAACATTGGTTGCAGAAAGTTTGGCATCCAACTGGAGTACCAGCGTTCTTCATGCACCCGTTCCCAGTCTTCCTGAGGCTTCAAAAGCACCACGGTTTCAACCATGCTCAAAGGAGCGGGATCAGTGGATGTATTGGCTCTTCCGATCTTTCCGAAAACCCTCTCCACTTCGGGAAATTGGCGCAGCAGTTTGTCCTGTGTCTGAAGGATCCTGGTGGCTTCCGTGACCGGCATTCCGGGGACCGCCGTGGGCATAAAAAGCAAGGATCCTTCGTTTAAAGGAGGCATAAACTCCGATCCGAGCTGCATGAATGCCGGGACGGCGGACAGTACGAGCAAGAAGCTGACGAAGATGAAAGTCTTCGGGAAGCGCAGAATGAAACTCAGTATTGGGGTATAAATCGCGTGGAGGAGCCGGCTGATCGGATGCTTTTCTTCGGGGCGGATTTTTCCCTTTATCAGCAGGGCTCCCAGAGCTGGCACCAGCGTGATGGCCAACAGAGCTGCAAAGAACATGGAGAAGGTTTTCGTATACGCCAGCGGTTTGAAAAGTCGGCCTTCCTGGGCTTGTAGAGTAAACACCGGGAGAAAGGAAACCGTGATCACAAGCAGGGAGACAAAGATGGAAGGTCCCACTTCGCAAAATGACCGAATCAGAACGTCGCTCCTTTTCCCAGGTCTTCCTTGAGATCCCCATTCCTCCAGCTTTTTGTGTGCGTTTTCGAGCAGGACAATGGAAGCATCCACCATAGCCCCGATAGCGATAGCGATTCCTCCCAGGGACATAATATTGGCGGTGACCTTCATGTAATACATAGGGATAAAAGAAATGATGATGGCCAGGGGTAAGGCCAGGATCGGAATGAAGGCGCTGCGCAAATGCAGCAAAAAAACAATAATGACCACACTGACCACAATCATTTCCTCGGTCAGCTTTTCTTTTAGGGTGTCGATGGCTCGTAAGATCAGCTCGGATCGATCGTAGGTGACGACCAACTGGACGCCCTCGGGCAGGGAACCTTCCACTTCCTTCAGCCTGGTCTTAACCCGCTCAATGACGTCGAGGGCGTTTTCCCCATAGCGCATCACCACAATGGCGCCGACCACCTCTCCTCGACCGTCCAGTTCTGCAATGCCCCGGCGCATATCCGGTCCGAATTGAACCGTTCCCAGATCTCGGACCTGAACCGGAGTACCCTTTCCATCGGTTACTACAGGAACTGACTCGATATCTTGGAGCGATTGGATGTAACCGCGTCCCCGCACCATGTACTCGGTGCTGGCAATCTCTAGTACCCGGCCGCCCACGTCGTTGTTGCTGTCGCGGATGGCATCGATGACTTTCTCGAGCGGGATGTTGTAGGCCAGGAGTTTGTTGGGATCGAGCTCCACCTGATATTGCTTGACGAAGCCACCCACACTGGCCACTTCAGCCACACCGGGCACCGACTCCAACCAGTAGCGCAGGTACCAGTCCTGAAAGGAGCGAAGTTGAGCCAGGTTGTAGCGCCCGGTTTCGTCAACCAGTGCGTATTCAAACACCCATCCCACTCCGGTAGCATCGGGGCCCAGTATGGGGGTGGTTCCTTCGGGTAATTGCCCGGTGATCTTTTGCAGGTACTCCAAGACCCGGCTTCTGGCCCAATACATCTCGGTTCCATCTTCAAAGATGATGTAGACGTAAGAAAAACCGAACTGGGAGATGCCGCGGACGAGCTGGACGTTGGGCGCGGAGAGCATGGCTGTCACGATCGGATACGTGATCTGGTCTTCCACCAGGTCGGGGCTGCGCCCCGGCCATTCTGTAAACACAATGACCTGGACATCAGAGAGATCCGGGATCGCGTCCAGCGTGACGTTGTAGAGAGCCCACAGGCCCCAGGCTGTGGCAAACGTCATGACCAGAAAGACCAGGAACCGGTTTCTGGCGCTAAATTGAATGATTTTCTCGATCATAGCTTTCAACTCGCAATCGCTGTTCTGTGCTGCACCACTCTCAGGTAAGTCCAAGTGCCGTGCTGAGCAGGTCAGCTGATCAGCGTGGTTTCGGCGTTTCCCAGCTCGCCTCCACACCCTGCACCTTGCTTTCCGCGTCAATCAGAAAGTTGGCAGCAGAGACGACTCGCTCACCGGGTTGTAGGCCTTTTAAAATCTCGTAGTAGCCGCCTGCCTTAGCGCCCACTTCCACCTGCCGTAACTGCATTCGTCCCGATCCCAGGTCCACAAAAACTAGGTCTCGCCTCCCGGTTCTCAAGACAGCGCTTTCCGGAACCGCCAGACGCGCCCCAAGAGGTACCTGGACTTCGATGTTGGAATACATTCCCGGTTTTAGCTTCAAGTCTGGATTAGTAAACTCCAAACGCGCGCGCATGGTGCGGGTTTTTTCATTGAGGTGTGGATAGACATAAGTAATTTTTCCGCGGAAAACCTCCCCTGGGTAAGCAGCGGTGCTCATCACGACTGATTGACCTTCCCGGACGTAAGAAATCTCATTTTCGTAAATCTCAACGTAGGCCCAGATTTCCGTGTGGTCGGCAATGGTGTAGACCTTGGTTTCGGGAGTGACATGCATGTTTGGAAAGGCATTCTTCTCCATGACATGACCGCTAACGGGTGAATAGATGATCAAGGTTTTCTGCACTTGCCCACTCTTCTCGAGTTGTTCTATTTGCTCGTCACTGATATCGAAGAGTTCGAGTCTGCGGCGGGTTGCTTTAAACAATGATCGAGCTCCAGTGGATACATGTTCAAAAGGGCTGTTTGCCAGACTGTCAACAGTCTTTAAAGCCAGCAAATATTCCTCCTGAGTGGAAACCAATTGCGGGCTGTAAATCGAAAAGAGAGGATCACCCTGATTGACGTGCTGAAGTGTGAAATCCACGAAGACCTTTTCGATCCATCCTTGAATCTTGGGGTGGACGTGTTCGATCCTGGTCTCGTCCAGCTCCAGCTTTGCGACCGTTCGGATTAGTTTCTCCAAAGAACGAACTTCCACCGGAGTAGTCTGAACGTTGATCAGCTGCTGCTGGCGAGGATCAACCATGAAAGTGGATTCATCACTTGCGATCTGCTCGGCGGAGTTCGCCGACACATTATCCAAAGTCGCAGGCGGGCTCTTCATAACAGGAACCAGGTCCATCGCACAGATAGGACATGTCCCCGGCTCCTTCATCCTCACCGAAGGGTGCATGGTGCACGTCCAGTACTCGATGTCTGCGTTCTCGCCTTTGACGGGAACAAGTTGATGCTCACCAGTAAATATTTCCCGTAGCCACGATATCGGTCCCTGGTTCCAGAAGTAGACTAGGGAACCAGCCAGGATGGCACTGGCAAAGATTAGACTGATAGATAACTTCTTGCTCATATGCGTCAGTAAACCTTTCTCAGAGCAGTCCGCGAAAGACTGCCAGATCAGTTCAAACAGTTTGGAGAACAGCTTCCCTGAGAGGGGAAGGAAAT
>JALLOL010000119.1 GCA_027717875.1 Acidobacteria bacterium AH-259-L09
CGCGCCGTACGAGGAGTCAAGAAGTTACGGGACTCTAATCTGTTCGGGTTGATGCAGTGCTCATAAAGCGCTTCATCACTTATTCCGAGAAGACCCTGGTCTCTTATGGTTTCTGCTTCACAGCCGGCTTGTTTGAGAAGGAGCACCAAGCGAGAATCCAGGTTCTCATCGAGCTTGATCTTCATGACATCCGAGTCAAGGGTATGTCCACGTAGCGTTCTCGGGCCATCTCTGCCGCGAAGGCCAGGGCCGCTCGGATGTCCTCTCGGGTTAAAGAAGGATACGCTTCTAGGATTTCTTCCTCTGTCGCTCCTGCAGCTAGGTTGTCTACAACTAGCGAGACCCAGATCCGTGTCCCCTTGATGCAAGGCTTGCCCTGGCACACGTTCGGGTCAATAGAGATCCGCTCCCGCCAATCCCTCATGCTTTTCACTCCCTTCTGATCGCTCTGACGTCATTATACCGTCTCGAACACAGTACAACCTAAGGTCGTCGCCTCCCGATAGATTTTTCAACGTACCGGAACTCCTTATTCCGTCGATTAGCATTTACGAAGTGTTCAAGCGAGTTCTTCAAGAACGTGGGGAGGGCGATGCACTTCAGGTGGTGGCCGTGATGGAACAGGGCCAAGTGGTGAACCTTGACACGATGGTCGTACTGAGCATGCCGGAAAGGGGCTGAGCTTCTGGGGATGTTCCGGCGGCTCGGCTGCTGCGCTAGCTGCGGATCAATGCATCGCATCCTTGGCTCCCGACACCGCAGGCTCCATTCGCTTCTCCCGTCCACCGGGGACTGGGAGCTATCTAAACTCGATCCTTTACCACGGCCGGTGATCGTGGATGTCAAGGGAAAAATAACCCGCTGAGCCCGGGGATGTCCCACGGATTACGCGGATCTGACGCGGATAGACGCGGAAGACGCGAAAGCGTTAGGGAAGGACGTCATTCACCGTTATTTTCAGGTTGGGGAAGGCCTCCATGGTAAGCGACTGGTTCGGGCCGTGGCGGTGAGTCTCCTGGTAACCCCCAGGGGAGGGCTTTCGGTAGCTCTCCACATTCTCTTCCTCGAGGTTGACCAGCCAAGCCTGTGCGATTCCAGATCTACCGTACAGGGGAATCTTGACCTCGTTGTCGCTTCTCACCGACGTATCCGCCACTTCCACAGCCAGTAAAACGTCTTCGGGTGTCGGGTGTCTGTGAGCGTAATAATCCGGGCGGGGTCGGAGTAATGCCAGGTCGGGCTGGGGTTCTGAAACCTCGCTCAACCGTACCGGGTTTTGCAGGCTGACCAACGCTCGATCTCCTATTACCTGGGAAAAGATACGGTTTAAACGAGTCACACACGCCGCGTGCCGACTACTAGTCGGAGTCATTTCGACAATCTCCCCTTCCAGCAGCTCTACCCGTTCATCTTCTGAGAGAATGCCGACTTCTATGTCTTTTTGACCAACATCTTTCATTTGAGTGCTGCCGAGATTGCCGCCATTTACAAGGCGCGCTGCCAGATTGAGACTTATGCTTCATACTGCACCTCATTCGTGCAATGGTTATCAAACTGTAGTAATCGTCTTCTCTCGGAAAGCTTAAAACCTGGCTTTTTGGCGAGTGCAGCCGGGCCAGGGTGTTCATAGAGATACTCCTGTTTACTGTTGTAAGGATATCTCTTCAAGAAACCGCGCTTCCACCATCTTCGCACTGTCTGCGGGCTAATCCCGAGGAGCTGGGCAAGTTCCCCGTGAGTGAGCATGCCGACCTCTCGCAGCCGATCGTAACGGCTCTTCAAGCCGTAGTCTTTTTCGATCCGGCGGATGATCGCGCGGTTGAAGCGTTGGGCCTTTCCCGGCCGGAATTCACCACGCTCATTGAAGATATCAGCGATCTGCTGATCCGTATAGTGGTCGAGCAGTCGGTCGATTTCCCTGACCACCTCCGGGCTGGTCCTGAACTTCTCCCAGGCTCTGGGCGGAATGGGCAGTTGGATCGTCTTGGTGGCGCCTCCCTTGAAGCGCACATGCATCGTGATCAGCTCTCGCTTCGTCAAAGTCACGTCTTCGAGGATGAGGCGGACCATGCGCTTGCGTTCGCGGTCCGGCAGGTTGGGAGCCTTCCAGAGTCGAGGAAAATCGGCGGCCAGGGCGAGAATCTGCCCCTGTTGCTCCTCGCCCAGCGCCTCACGGTCGGCCTGGCGCTGGCGTTCATACGCTCGTTGAGCCTCCTCCAGAGCTCGCAACTGGTTGTTCCAATCCGCCTCCAGTACGTCGGCCACCAGGCGATTGTCCGGATCGACCTGCAGGTAACGACGCTGCGCCAGGTTGGCTTCATAGCGAGCCCGATCGACTTGAGTTTGGCGCAGGCGATCGGCTTCCTGCCAGCGGGATTGAATCTCCTGTTGAACCGCCAGAGTGACTTCCAACGCCACGGGAGTGACCACTTCCATGAGCAGTTGACCCACCGCCTGGTCAATACCTGCACCGGCAATCCGCTGACAGACGGGCTCGGCCCGCGCGATCGCCTCTTGCTGGCACAGGTACTCGGGAACCAGACGTTGCTGCCGAACATGATAACCCACGGTCATCCCTTTGCCGCAGATCCCGCAAAGGACCAGTCCTTGCAACAACGCCGGTCCTTCACGGGGCGGACTCTTGCGCCGCTCACCGCCGTACGCCTGGGCGTTTTCTCGGAGACGACGCAAGTTCTCTTCATACTCCTCCCAGGCAATGTAGCCCGGATGAGCATCGAGCAGCAGCGCATGCCATTGCTCGCGTGGCTGGCGTACACAAGTACTGCGCCCGGAACCATCGATCTTTTTGCGAGTGCGGGTGCGACCATAGACAAAGGCTCCGGCATAGCGGGGGTTGCGCAGGATCTGAATGACATGGCTGTGGGTGAGTTCAACCCAGAGTAACTGGCCCTTACCCGGCCCTCCACGGGGGCGTCGCGGAAAGAGCAACCCCTGCTCCCGAAAAGACCGGACCGTCGCACAAGCTGTTGCAGCGCGACGAAACGTCGCGAACAGGAGTTGAATACTTTGCTGAACCTGCCGGTCCGGATCCAGAATCACCTGACCTTCTGTGTCATAAACCAATCCAATCGGAAGCGGCAGTGCCAGTTCTCCACGCCTGGCTTTGTTGAGAACGCCGCCCCGCATGCGGGCACGCATCACATGCAATTCCGCCTCGCTCATGGTGCCCTTGAGCCCCAAAAGAAGGCGATCGTTAAAGTGACTGGGATCATAAATGCCGTCTTCGTCCAAGATCAGGGTGTCGGTCAGGGCGCAGATTTCCAGCAAACGGTGCCAGTCGGCCGAGTTACGCGCCAAACGCGAGACCTCCAAGCCCAGGACGATTCCGGCGCGCCCGATCCCCACCTCGCTGACCAGACGCTGGAAGCCTTCTCGGTCGGCCGCCGAGGCTCCCGACTGACCCAGATCCGTGTCAATGACGATGATCTGTTCGGACGCCCAGCCCAAGGCCAGCGCTCGCTGGCGCAGCGCGTACTGACGGCGGGTGCTTTCACTGTTCTCCAGAACCTGTCGAGGGGTGGATTGCCGGATGTAGAGGTAAGCGTTGCGTTTCAGATGGCCGGCATTCACTTTCTGGTTTGTTTCCATCCTCTCCTTATCTTCCTCTCGTATGCAGGACCATGCTGGCCAGCAGCATGGTCATTTCCATGCGCAAGGGCAGGGTCCCCTCCGGCTGGCCATCCCGGGGAGGACCGGCTACCGAGACCTGCAGCGACCTCTGGAAGGGAGCCTCCATCCAGATCCTCATTCCCTGGCGAAGAAACAGGGCCAGTCCCTGGCCTCGACCCACTCCACCCAAGGCCTGGCTGCGCAGTTCCTCATAGCGGGCCACCAGCGGATCGGTGCCCTGGGCAATCGGGAGCAAGGCAGTAGCGGTATCGCTCAACGTCGTTTTTTTTGACGCCGCGCCAGAGCGCGTTCGATGGTGCGGGGATGCACTCGCACCCCGAAGCGCTCCTGCACCCGTTGCGCCAGTTCCTCGCTCCGCCGCGAGGGTTCTTCGGCTCGGCACTGTTCGATGAACTCCAGGACCTCGGCGGTGAGCTTGTGCGCCTGGCGCGGGCCTCGTTTCTGCGGGATCAACCCCGCCATACCGCTTTGCGCGAAGGCGGACAGGGCTTGGTAGAACGAGGGTCGGGAAAAACCAAAGGCGGGTGCGGTTTGTTTCACCGACTCCTTCTCGACCTCGACACGGCGCAGCATCTCGTACTTGACCTGAACCAAATCCCGGGCGTCGAAAAAATCGCTGTCTTGGAAAGGTTCGTGAGTCACCGCGTCGGCCTGCGGATTGAGCGTTCCGTTCCGGCGCAGAGCCTCGAGCTTGGCAGGGCTGCTTTGTTTGGTGGCCATAGGTACCTCCTGAAAGCGTCTCCCCAAAGTGTGTAAATATAATTATATACAAAATACACTCCATGTCAAGCCCTTTTGAGCTTTGCCCGCAACGGAATAATACCGAAGTCACCTGACATAAATCTTATTTTAGAGTTATTCCAAGCAACTGTTACACTTTTAGACTGCGGCATAATTTACTTTACACTCACGGCATAATTTCCTTTGCACCTGTGCCGCTCTGTTCTTCCCATAGCTCCTGGACCAACTTCGCCAGTTGGATCAAGTCTTCGATGCGAAAGTAAGACCGGCCTCGCGCCAGGACCACGAACGGGTCTGGCGGCGCCAAGCTTGTAAAACGCGTTGGAAACGAGCACAGTTGTGCGGCCTCATCGTGAAAATAGACACGGTCCTCACCCCAGGCCTGACGCCAGGTCACCAATTGGAACTCCTGGCCGAACGCCGGGTGAAAGGGATGGGTGACCCGGAAGCGTTGGGATTCATCATCCGATTGGGGTGTAGTTGATGACTTTACTTTTTGAACTCTTCTTCAAGTGGGTCAAGCAGCACTTGAAGATCAAAACTTTTCTGGGGACCAACCGAAATGCCGTGATGACGCAGGTTTGGATAGCGCTGTGCGTTTACCTGCTGGTGGCTTACGTGAAATTTTTACTCCACCCACCCTGGCGTTTGTACGAGGTTTTCAAGCGACTGCAGGTGACGGCTTTGGAGTACATGGATCTGGGCCGTGTGCTGGCACGGCCGCCGAAAAAGAGCCGAAAACGGAAAGATAAGTGCACCCAGCTGAACCTGCTCGGCAGAAGGGTAAAACCTTTATTCATAAGAGGATACGCCGTAAGCGTTTAGCCGTTTATAGTTAGGTGAGTTTTAACTCCTTTATTTTCAACGAGATTAAACCGGACACGAGTGACACAGCACCTAACCTTCCAGGCTTTCTTTCACTCGATTTATACGCGGTCATCCTGTATGCGGTCAGTCTTGCCAGACCAGGGGGTACGAGCTCGGATCCTTGATCGAATCCATTGTCAGGTCAACATCCAGATCAGGCCAGTACAGATGGTCCTCGTGAAGGAGTTCGACGTTCAATATCGACGCGACTTTCGCTTCACGAAACCATGGGAACTCGGAAAAGGGCAGAAAAAACTCTTCGTTATGCACCAAAAGCCAGAGACCGTGACGGTCTAGACTGGTTACCTCAACTGCGGAAGTGCTTTTTCCAAGCGGCTTCGATCTCATCTTTGCGATCTCTGATAACCTCCGTTAGTTCGCCTATCTGTGATTCGGAGAGCCGATAGTTCCTGGCCAGAGTTACGTCCGGCTCAAGCCAGAACTTGGCCTCGCCATCCGAGCAGTAGACATGAATATGGATCCGTGGTTTTTCCCGCGAGAAAAAGTAGAAACGATAACCCTTCCAGCGGAAGACCGTTGGACTCACCGTGCCATACTACACTTGAGCAGTACGGCCTTTCAAAGACTTCATTTCCTTCCCAGTCAGGGAGCGGGTTCTGGCAGTGACGTGGGTTCTTTCCCTTTCGAATCATCTCTCTTCCGTCCTAGTTTCGTTGCAATACTCACAAGGCCGTGGCCCTCAGTTGGAATTGTTCTTGACCGGTAAGGCTTATCCAGTCTGAATTATATATCCCGGTAGTCGATACTCTTTGACTTTAGATGGGATTTTATTTTTTCAAGGCGTGGTTTTATCTCAGTCTCAACAACTTCATCCGTAAATTCGGTCACTCCATAACGTGCTTCTTCGCTGTCGTCCTTAAGAGACCTAAATACCGGGTACACCTCACGAAGTGATGGCTCGTGATTTATTCTGGTCAGGCGTTCACCATGATCGGTTGTGTGATAACCGAGGAACCGAGCAAAATAGGACTCAACATAGTGGATAGCAGCGTAAAAATAACCAGTGATCGCCCAATCGAGAAACTTGTTTCCAGAAGCCCTGATTTCCACAATAAACTCTTCATTGTGGCGAGCTTTAGCAATATGCTCATCGAATGTCGGCACTAGGACGACCTCTTGTAGATCAATACCCCTCGGTTCGGTCGAATTCGTTCAATTGGCCGGTCGCTGCGCGCAATCGCATGAAAATTGAAGTTGGCCTCGTCAAAATAATCCATAATCTTCTGTTCTACTTCGTAGATTTTTTCGCGAACATCTCGCTTAAGAGAATTGATAAAAGTGAGCACATTAAGTAAACGGTCGTCCTTCTGATCCAGAAAAACATACTCGACTTCGGGGATGGACGAAAAAAGGCGGGAAAAGAAATTTTCCAGGGTAGCGTCAAGTGTATTGTAAAGGTTTGTGCTTTTCTTTCCCGGCCATAAGTATTCTCCGGGTCCTTCGACAGCAAATCCCACCGCTTCTACTTCCAAGTCAGCCCGGACCGTCACCCATCCTTCTTGTTCAGGATATAAGTTTGTCGTTAGCCTCATTGGATCTGCTCCTTCTTGAGTTTCTTCAGAGGTGTGACGGTCATAATATTTTGTGACTTTACTAAGTAGATCGGAGTGCCCTGTTGATCCACTTGGTCTGTCTTAAAGATGTTAGTTGCGACCAGCTTTATCTTTACGGTGCTGCCGTCATCGAGGATGTACTCATTCCATTCTTCCTTGCGCGATTGAAAGCCGATCTCTTCCGCTTCGACATCTTTACCCTGGATGTTTACTTTTGGCATTCCATACACTCCCTGACTATTGGTAGAACTTTTTTCTTATCAGAATATCGGAATACGATCCGCGTTCTCCCTTTACCTATATGGGTCTTTCTCGACAGACGGCTTGAAGTTAAGGCGACAGGAGCCTAACCTGTGCTTCCATTATACAGGATCATTGGCGATGACAGCATGGATGTTTTAGCCTGCGAAAAACGCCAAAAGGCAAACATGTCTTGCTCCCCACGTGATTTAAGCATTGAAATCCTGCACAGGTCAAGCGTGAGGTGGTAGGGCGGAGATTTATAGGATTCCAAAATGTG
>JALLOL010000012.1 GCA_027717875.1 Acidobacteria bacterium AH-259-L09
CCTCGGCACTCAGCGGTTCATCATCGGCAGGTACCCGCTCCAGGCTCCTGGAAACGATATCCGTGCCCTGATCTCTTAGGTACTCGAGCTCCCAAATTAAGCAACTCGGCCTCACGTGGATCATCAGGATACTTTTCCAGCACTTGGCAGGAACTCAGCGCAGTTTCCAGCGCGGCGATGGTCAGCTGCTCGGCCAATCGCTCCTCGTCGGTTATTCTTCGAGGAGCTTTCGAAACTTTTCGTACACGTCGGCCACAGAGCCTTCCTGACGGATGCCCACATAGAAAACAATCAACGCGGGAATAATTTCATCGTCTAGTTTGAAGGACGGGTCGACTCGAAAAATCACCCGGTAGCGCCCTGCCACCGGGGCAGATTGGTAGGGGAAGAGATCTCCTCTCAGGTTCTTTCCCAAATCGGGATTAGCTGCCACAGTTTCTAGTTTCTTTGGCAAAGAATTTCGAACAAAAAGGGGAAGTTTCTTGATCAGTCGCTGAGCGGTAGCTGTGTAGACGATCCTGTAAGAACCCATCCTCTACTTGGGCTCTCTCAAGAAAACAACTCTTGGTGAGATACCCAGCGGCCAGACCTGAGATCCTTCTCGCCTTCTTGGATAGCCTTCATGGCTTTGTCATCGCTCTGGATACTGAGTCTTTCAAGCTGTCGCTGCAGGTCCCAGATCACTTCAAGATAGCGGCGTAATTGATCCCGGTTGATCAGAGTGACTTCAACTCGCGAATTTTGAGACACACTGATCGGTCCTTGGCCCGCCGCTACCCGCTCGATCAACTTGTTAAATTGACTCCGAGCCTCACTGACCGAAATAATTTCTTCCAAAGGTTTCATGCCGCACCTCTTGTTGCATCAGGTATTGTACCATAAAACGGCTTCTTCGCGTAGCGCAAACTGCCGCACAGAATCACCTCACCAGTCTCAACCACGGTTTACCAGCCGGGGTCGCCTTTTGTGTCCTCTGTGCCGCCCTTTCAGGATCAGAGCCCTGTAAGGGCAACACGACACCTTCTCGGATCTCGATTCCAATGAGACGCTTCTGGTGATCGAGGTCCACAGTGAGCCCGTCTTAAATGTCGATGTGATCCACAGGCTTGCCGGAAGGCAGAACGCCTGGACGATAGCCCGGTAAGGGCAACACGACAACAGTGTAAACCACCGTTGACATTTTGTGCCAATTCAGGGATTTTCCCCCTACAGCAAGAACCCCTCCGTTTTACCTATAAGTAACTGATTAATCAATAGTTAACTCATATTTCCTAGCCATACCACGAGACCTCAGAAACCTGGCACAGAACGTGCCGTAGAAGGGTCTACTTGAGCCGAGGTATAGGCACGGGCACGCCGATCGGGTAGGAGACCTGAGTACGGAGATTGAGGCAAATGTCAAACGGTTTCGCATCGAAATTACTTCTGGATCTCACGGCTGAGCTTCTGAGCCGGGGTACCAGCGTGCGCTTCCGGCCCAGTGGGAGGAGTATGTATCCGAGCATCCGGGAGGGAGAGGTGATTACGGTCGAGCCTGTGGAGCCATCGGATGTCAAGCGGGGAGACATTATCCTGTACCGCTCTGAGAGGGGCGTCATTGCTCATCGGATCGTGCAGGTGAGCTGTTCACAGGCTGAAGCGGACACATATGCGGAGCCGCAGGCTTTAGTCTGCGGGCCAGTTCAACCGGATCCCAGCGGGATGCCCTGGTGTTCAGGTTGCAGGGCGATGCCTCCCTCTGCTGCGACGAACCCGTTGCGGCGCGCCATATTTTAGGCCGGGTCGTTGGCGTCGAGCGGGATGGCCGCAGCATTGCCCTGGCCAGCCGAGGAGCTAAAATGTGGCACAGGGTCCGCCTGTTGGCCTCTCGGCTCAAAGGGCGGATCTGTGAAGGCGGGACCGGTTCTCACTCTGATCTCAGGGTTTCTGCAGCGGGCCTGGCTCAAGGATGAGGCGAATGTGTGAAGCTTTACGATCGAAGATGAAAAGATTGCTGTTGTCGAGAATCACCATTTTCGGACTTCTGTTCCTGGCTGCTCTTGTGCTCATGGTTAAAGAAGCGTACGCGGCGGCCCCGGCGGTTGAGACCTTCTCGGTCGCGGGCACTAACGGCAACTCAACCTTGATCAACGTCCTCAAGCCCTCGGGACGGTCGAGTACGACCTGCTGGTCGCCATTATGTCCACCGACTCCGAGCCGGGTGGCGGTGAGACGCTCACGGCTAAGGTACTAGTCCGCATTTCTTACACCCGCTCGTCACCTAGCGGCGGAAGGGCGGGCCTGACAAGGCGCGCGACCCGAGGCCCCCGCAAGCGGACTGTAGGGTACGCTGATGAGGCCGACCGAGCGGAACGCAGGCCGGATCATTGCGCCGATGCAGTAGAGCGGGTGTGAGAAATGCGGACTCAACCTTCTTGGCGAGATTCAACTACCGGGAGAAACCGCACGCACCGCAATGGGCGAAATGGCGGCCGGCGGAGACTCACACTACCAGTGTCAACGACAACCACCGCTTCAGCCGACCCCAAGCGCGACGGTGGTCTTGCTGCATGCAAATCTCTGTGTCGCTATTGCATCTTGTTATAGTTGCTGCTGCTTGTGGCGGCTGAACCTTATCGTTAGGCCGCTCCAACACTCGCTCCGCGTTAGGAGGGACTGTTATGCCCAAACACCTGATGGTGATCATTGCCGGGATCGTGCTCCTGCTTCTCGTGATCCTGGTCTTGATCGCCCAATTCAGCCCTGGTGAGGCCAGAACTCTTCGGGGTGTTGACCTGGAGGATATGACCTACCAGGAGGTCGAGTTCCCCAATCCCACGCAGGGCATCAACCTCGCAGGAATGCTCTTCCTTCCCGAGGGCGATGGCCCATTTCCAGCCGTCGTTGTCATCCACGGATCGGGGACCAGCCACAGGAACAATACCTGGTATCTCACGTTCACCAGATACCTGCAGGATCACGGCATCGCCGTCCTACTCCCAGATAAGCGCGGATCTGAATCATCTGAGGGAAACTGGCGGACAGCCTCTTTCGAGGACCTTGCCACGGACACGCTATCCGCTATCTCCTACCTGCAGGCCCAACATCCCCAAACGATCTACATACGCAACATCGCACAGAAGGAGTTCTGGGACGCTGTAGGAAACTTCGATCCCATTCGGTATTGGCAGGATGTGAACGTCCCTTCACTCGTGCTATACGGCCAGCTAGACACCAACGTTCCCTCGCAAACGAGCGCAGACAGGCTAGCAGCCCTCGGCAATCCCAACGTCGAGGTCGCCATTTTTGAGGGATCTGGGCATCCGCTTGAGGACCCAGAATGGATGGGGGATAGCTATTTCCGCCAGGATGCTCTGGAGCTGATCCGTGATTTCATTGTTGAGGCAACCCTGGCTCCGTGAGGCTGTATCTTCAGCGTCAACTCGGTTCCAGAGGAGCGGCCTAACCCCTGGAGCGGACCCGGCTTCAGCGCGCCGCGAATTCGAGAGTTGATCAGCCGGGCCGCTTAGCTCGTAGCCGTTAGGCAGATGGACCGGCTTTCCAAAGTTTGCTAGAGTTAAGGTTTGAAGTTTACCCGGTACTTCGAAGCGATGCGACGCCGTCCTGACCGGGCCACAATTCAACTGGAGTGGATTCAAAGAGTGGTGGAAAACCCGATCAAAGAAATCGTTCAAAAGGATGGTCGCATTCGTCGATGGGCGCCTATTCCCGAAATGGACGGAAAATTCCTCCGGGTTATTCTGTTGCCGGATGGCGAAACCGTACACAACGCCTTTTTCGACCGGTCTTTTGAGCCATGAAAATCAAATACTTTCAAGATACAGACACTCTTCACATTGAGTTCCGGAAGGGCGAGGTAGTTGAAACTAGGGACTTGGATGAGAACACGCTCCTTGACATCGATCGTGAAGGTAACATTTGCGCGATTACAATCGAACATGCCCGAGAGCGCGCCGACATCCCATCATTCTCATACGAGCAGATCACTGCCTAACAAGCGCATCCAGCGGACCTCCCTGCGTTCGGCCGCCGATGCGCCGGGTCGTTAGGCATCCTGAAGGCCGTGTTGAGAGCCAAGACCAGTATCTACATTCCGCTCTGAGAGGTGACCAAATGCGCCTGACCCCCCATTGGATCACAATAGTCCCTGGGCTGGTCATCGTGATCTCACCTCATTCGCTCCCGGCGGCTCACATCAACGGCCGTCCGGTGGCGCAGGCTGCAAAGGCTGCGGACACGACAAGTTACCCGCAGTTCAGTCGTGTGGTGCTGCTGGAGAACACTTCGGAGACCTCGGCCAACGTCAGCATCGGGGACCTCAATGCCGACGGCAATCTCGACATCGTCCTTGCCAAGGGCCGGCATTGGCCACTCGTGAACCGGGTACTCTTCGGCGACGGCCACGGAGGGTTTCCGCTCGCGCATGATCTCGGCGAGGTATCGGACCGCTCGTATTCCGGTCGACTGGTGGACATCGATGGTGACGGCGATCTCGATGTCGTCATCAGCAACGACAGACCCGATCCGAAGCGGGTATATCTGAATGACGGGAAGGGTAACTTCCACGAGTGGTCCACGTACGGCCGCCCGGAGTGGCCAACAAGAAACGCCAGCGTCGCAGATGTCAATGGTGACGGCTTGCCCGACATCATCGTTGCCAACCGGACCGGCGGCCGCGGAGGTGCCAATTACATCTGCCTCAACAAAGGTAAGGGCCAGTTCGACGCCGACTGCATCGCGTTCTCAAACGAATCGGCAACGACCATCACGGCTGCTGATTTCGGTCGTGACGGGGTGATCGATCTCGCGGTGCCACATCGCGACGGTGGCCAGAGCTATGTCTACCTCAACGACGGCAACGCCGGCTTCTCCAATGCCAAGCGGATTCCCTTTGGACCGCCCAACGCCGCGATTCGGATGGCCGAAGCGGCGGATCTCGACGGTGACCGCCTTCTGGACATCGTGGCGATCGACCGGCGGCGGGGTGTTTCCGTCTATTTCCGCCAAAGCGATTACACGTTCTCATCGGGCGTTGCGATCGGTGACCCCAGCATCGTGCCGTACGCGCTCGCCGTGGGCGACCTAAACCTCGATGGCACGATCGATATCGTCGTTGGGAACGTCGAAGCGGCGTCAACGGTTTATTTCAGCGACGGCTCAGGCCGACACTTCACGCCTGTGCAATTCGGGGACAACAAGGGAGCGGCGTACGCCTTCGCCATTGCCGATCTCGACAGAGATGGTCGTCCCGATATCGCGGTCGCACGATCGGGCGCACCGAATGCCGTGTACTTCGCCGCTCCTCCATCGCCCGAGGGTCGATGACCTATCAGGCGTGCCCAGTTTTGTCGGCTGGATGCCTAACCCGCGAGAGTGCAGAAGTTGCGTTTGAACTGGCGGCCGGAAGCCCTTTTGCCCTTTTCGGGGACTTTGCCTCTGAATTTCTGGCTTCGGTTGAGGCTCAGAGATAAGCCATCCGCCTTCCGCCATCGCCCTTCAGCCTCCACCCTATCAGGCAGCGACCTCGTCTTCCCGGATTCCGTTGACGAATCTGACGTTCTCCTGATGTCCGGTACCGTTTTCCCCACTCTGTTTGTGCGGGGGCAGGCTCTTTCCTTTCAGCTGTACAGCCTAACGGCTGGGCATGCACCTGCGGGCGAAGCCCGCAGGTGCATGCCCTTGTTAGGCCCCGGCTGTGACCGTATCGGGATAGGCGCGAATTGCCGCATCCTCGGTTGCGATGGTTAGTCCGTGCTGTTTTGCTTGACAGATCAACATTCGGTCAAATGGATCACGGTGAAGGGACGGAAGTTTCGGCAGTTGCGCGACACTTTCTTCGTCTAAGGCAAGGCTGGCGATCCTGTGCCGTTCGCGTTGTTTCGGAAGATAAACTTCTGGCGGTTCCGGCACCGGTAGTTTACCCAATTGATGTTTGATGATTGCCTCCCATACTGAAACGACGCTGAAGTATACTTCGTTGTCAGGGTCTTGAATGTTCTCCTGCAAAGTGTTGGACAAGCGCGGATCCCTGCTGATGAACCAAAGGAAGATGTGAGTATCGAGCAGGAGTTTCATGAGCCCTCAAATTGCCTCAAGACCTCTTCGGGCAAAGGGTCATTGAAATCATCTGGTACTCGAAATTCCCCCGCGCACAGGCCGAACGGTCGCCGTTCTCGTCCCCTGGTTGTCACTGGTTTCAGTTCCGCCACCGGTTTGTCAGCTTGCAGGATGACAAGGGTTTCGCCCGCCTGGACTCGGCGGAGGTAACCGAGGAAGTCGCGTTGGATTTCGTCGACATTTATCGTAGCCATGACGTTATGATAAACAGGTTTCAGATGTGGCTGCAAGAGGGGCTAACGGCCAGCGCTTCAGCCGCACTCGAAGCATGTCGGCTGCAAGCGTGGGTTGAACTAAATCCGCCTTTGGCGGATAGATAAAGGCATTTTTCCTCAGGCCACGGATTTTCTCATTCACTTCAATCTGTTGTTGGCTCACGATCCTTCCCAGGGAGGGACCCCTTTTCACCCCCTCCCTGGAAAGGAGATAGCACATGACGCCATTACGTCAACGCATGATTGAGGATATGCAATTGAGGGGGTTCTCGGCAAGGACTCAGGAGTGCTACGTGGCCGCCGTGCGCCAGCTAGCCCAGCACTATCACCGGAGCCCGGACCAATTCACCGAGGAGGACCTATCTGGCCAACGTGAAGAAGGTGGCCCGGGCCAACCACCGGCCGGGGCGCTTTGACCGAAAAATCTACGCCTGCTCTATAGGCAACCCGAACAGATTAGAGTCCTGTAACTTCTTGACTCCTCGTACAGCGCGGGTCTCATTCAAAATGGCCTTTAACGCAGGATCGCCCTGGTTCACAGTAACAATCCGAGACAACTCAAGTAGCTTATCCTGACCGAGAGTAGAAGCGAATTTCTGGACGAATTCTCCGAGAGCTTTCAGCTTACCTCGTTCGAGCCAAGGAGCTGAGAGAACGAGATCCCAGTTGTCTTGAGCGCCCTCACGGAGGAATAAGCCGAACAACGTGAACCTGCCATGCTCGTGTTCCACCTCCTCAATAAAGGCCAGTAATTCATTAGTATCAATCATAAAGCTGCTAAAACCGTCTTTGCCGAAGTCAGCATTGCGATCGCGTCTGTCGCCGACGCACTGCCGATTGGGTAATAGCGTGCGTCGGGATCCCACCCAGCCACGACTGACCATTCAGCCATATGCTTAGTGCCTCGCTCCGTAAATACGATGACGTTTGCTGATGGGGCTTGCGAGGCGAGGTCAAGGAGCGAGGAGGAGGCGATGCCGGGACATCGGCGACGAGGAGCGACACCGAGATCGCCCGCAACCCCCATCAGCCCGAAGGGTGGCGGCGGGACGGCGTCGATTTCTTTGTCACTCCTCCTCCACGATACACACCGGCATCGCGTCGTCGTCGCTTCGCGAACTCGACGCCGTCGCGCTCGTCACAAACGTCATCGTATTTACGGAACGAGGCACTTAGTCTTGATCGTTTCTTCGACGCCGGACAAGTGAAGCAGAGCATCGAGATCATGCGTCTTAAAACTCTGGTATTTCTCAAACTCCCTCCTCGAAGAGGGATAACCCTGCCACTTGAGTGTACGGCAGATCCTCGCCTTGAGAGCTATCTCGATCACGTACCCGCACAGGTAGACCGCGCCATCGTGACGGCGTGAGTGAAGGAGCACCTCCGCGTCCTTCAATCGAGCTCGGGCAATCTTTCGCAGTTCTGATCGGTCTATCACGTCATTTCTGCGACGTAGTCCGACACCTAACGGCTGGGAGCTCAGCGGGCGCGTGCTTGCGCGCGTCCGCTGGAGCGAGTTGTTAGACGCCACGTCTCTGCCTTGGACGCGCTGGTTCCCTGGGTGGGAGAGTCACTACAGTGAGGCGGGCGGACTTCTCCTGCACACGAAGATCGGCCACGATTCGATCAAGATCGTAGCCATGTGCGGCCGCGTGTTTTTCGCGAATCCGCCGGACTTCATCGAGGATCTCGTCTTTGTTCGTTTTCACTGGTTAATTCCTCCGGAGTGCAGATCACAGGTGGTTCATAACCACACTCGCGGCAAACTGCCTCGATCCCACTCCGCATTGTAGCATTTGCGATGTGCCGACAGTTCTCCACGTTAGCAGGTAATCCATGCCATGCACTGTCGCAAGCGCAATATGCAGCGCGTCTTCTACGGACGTCCGGGTAACAGCACCTTGATCCACAAGAACCCGAGCCAGTTCCACCGCCTCGTCGGTAAGCGCCAAGACCCGAAGTCCCTGTAAAAGCGATAGTCTCCGTGCGGCTGCTTCTTTGTCCCCTTCGGCTGCCTCACGGATCACTACCTGAGAGACAAAGAGGTCATAGGCAGCCCGGCCTTCGAGCATCCACTCACGAGTGATCTGTTGATGCGCGGCCACAACAAGATCACGGCCCGGTAATGCCACCGCGTAGCTGACCACCGTGGTTTCAAGATACACACGTGGTTTGCCCATCAACCTTTGAGGCGTCGCTCTGTTAGTCCAGGTTCGCAATCTGGCCAGCCACGTACTGGCCCTGATGTTGCGTCAGTTTCCTGAAGACTGGCAGAGCGTTTATGCCATTCGACCCCTGCTGGTGGAAACGCTGGTGGACGGACAACGCTATGCGGGCACCTGCTACCGGGCGGCCAACTGGCAATATGTGGGATGGACTCAAGGCCGGGGCCGAATGGACCGTCAACACCGGCGCCACGGAGCCTCACCCAAAAAGGTCTTTGTCTATCCCTTGAGTAAGCACACCCGGCAAGCCTTACGTCAACTGTGAAAAACACACGATGAAATCCCTTCCGGATCCCAAAGAGCTGAAGCGCCAGAGAGAAGAAATTTCTCGTCTGCACCAGGAAAACCGCCATCTAAAAGAAGGACTGCGCCGCTTGCAGCAAGAAAACCGCGCTTTAAAAGAAGACCACACAGCTGTGAAAGCAAAAAAGAAAGCTCTGGAACAAGAAAACCAACGGCTGCAAAGGGAAAAGCGCCAGCTTTAGGAGAAAGTCGAGGAGTTAGAGGGGGCTTCGTTTCGTCAAGCCGCACCTTTCCGTCGCCAGGAAAAAAAGAAGATTCCGGTTGAAAAAGGCAAGAAGCCGGGACGCAAAAAAGGACATCCGGGCAGCTATCGTCCTATCCCCGAACAGATCGATGAAGCGGTTGAGGTGCCCCGGCAGGGGTGTCCGCATTGTGGCGGTGCGGGTGCACGATGTGCATCCCATCGAACAGTACATCGAGGAAATCCCTGAATTTCGGCCTCGCGTCACCCAAATCACCACTTATCAAGCTCAATGTGAGCGTTGTGGGCCAGTTCAAAGTTTTCATGCTCTGCAAACTTCCACCGCTCGGGGAGCGGCTCAAGTTCAGTTAGGACCTCGAGCTCTGTCGCTCGCCGTTCAGCTCAATAAAGAGCTCGGCTTAACCATGAGAAAGAGCTGCCAAGTTTTCAACCAATTGGCGGGGCTGCAAATCACACCGGGTGGCTTATCCCAGGCTCTGGATCGGGTAGCCAATCAGGTTGAACCCCTGCATCAGCAACTCCTCTGTGAGATGCGCCAAGCCTCGGCCGCCTTTGTGGATGAAACCAGTTGGTGGGTCGGCAAACCGGGCTGGTGGCTATGGACCTTCACCAATCCAGACACCACCCTTTTTCAGGTGGAACCCAGCCGCAGCTCTCAGGTGGTCCAGAAGATCTTAGGAGAAGAGTTCCAGGGAATTTTAGTCAGTGACTGCCTCGCCAGTTATGACCCTCTTCCTTATCGGAAACACAAATGTATTAGCCATCATCTCAAGGCCATCTCGCAAGCTCAAGATCGTCCCGATACCCCAGATCCCACCTTCCTCAACCAGTGGGTCTTATTCTTCAAATCCGTCTCTTCGGCCTATTCACTGGCTGTCTCTAAAGATCCAGAGAACAGCCCTAAACTGATTCCACGATTCGAGTCCTGGCGGGATCAACTTCTGGCCCAGGTGCTCACCCAACCAGGCGACCGTATCATTCAGCAAAGATTAAAAAAGCACCGCCATCATCTGCTCGGCTGCCTCTATGATAGCGCTGCGGAGCCCACTAATAACCGAGCCGAGCGCGCCCTCCGCCCGGCCGTCATCGCACGCAAGCTCTCCTGTGGCAACAAAACCACTAAAGGAAAACAAACCTGGGAAATCCTCGCCAGTCTCGCCGCTACTGCCCGTCAAAGAAATATCGACCTCGTCCACTACCTAACCCCCCATCTCTCCCTGTCTCCTCAAACCCGCTAAACACGTACGAAGCCCACGGCTCTGAAATATTCCTCGACGGCTCCATCAGAGCCGCCAGGCTTTAGGCCGCGGGCCGGTGCCTGAAAGGGCGGCATTCAGGTCATTGGAAAGGGGGTCTGAGCCTCTCCGCTACGCCTGGCGGATTCGATCCTTCAGGGGCTAGCGGTCAGCAGGTTTTGGACGGTGATCGTTGCGAGGGTGTCCGGCAGAAGGCGATGGCTCACGTCTAGGATCTCTATTCCAATAAGACGCTTTTGGTCATCCAGGTCGACGGTGAGCCCGTCTTCAATGTCGATGTTATCCACAGGCTTGGCATCCCGGAATCGGATGTAGAGCGCATTTGCTTCGGGGTCGTATTCAATCCGCATTGGCTCCTCCTGCAAACCTCCGTTTTGGCGTGAGGGTGATCACAATGCGTCGCGCCGGTTCATCTCTGAACGTCACACGCAACCACTGCCCATGAGCTCCCCGTTTCCACGCGTGTTGACGTCCCGAAAGCCCCAGCGGTCACTTTCTCGGCATGCTCCAGCACCTCTGGCACTTCCTCTTGGCGGATCTCGTACAAGCGCATGCGGTTGCGGGCATGGCGGGTGAAGTACAACTCCATCCAAATAAGTGTACCAAGCTTAGCCAGGTATAGTTTACACCATGATTGATTCTTTATAAACCCTGTGTAAACAGGAGTTGACATTTTGTGCCCACTTAGGGATTTTCCCCCCACAGTAAACCCCCCTCAATTTTACCTATAACTAACTGATTAATAACGAGTTAATGCACATCTAATGAGCATGTCATGAGACCTCTAAGAAATGGCACACAACGTGCTTTAAGAAGATCTACTTGAGTCCGAAGTATAGGCACCGGTACACCGATCGGGTAGGGGGCCTGGTTAAAGGATGAGGCAAATGTCTAACGGTCTAGCATCGAAATTATTTCTTGATCTGACGGCTGAGCTTTTGAGCCGTGGTACCAGCGTGTGCTTCAGGCCCAGTGGGAGAAGTATGTATCCCAGCATCCAAGAGGGAGAGCTCATTACGGTGGAGCCTGTTCAACCGCCCGATGTCAAACGGGAGGATATTATCCTGTACCGCTCTGAGAGGGGCGTCATTGCCCATCGGGTGGTCGAGGTGAGCGGTTCACAGGCTGAACCGAGCGCATACGGAGCCGCAGGCTTTAGCCTGCGGGCCTCTTCGAGCAACTCCCAGGAGGAAACCCTGGTGCTCAGGCTGCGGGGCGATGCCTCTCTCTGCTGCGACGAACCCGTTGCGGGGCAGCAAGTCTTAGGCCGGGTCGTTGGTGTTCAGCGAAATGGCCGATCCATCCAACTGGCCAGTCGGGGAGCCAAAGTGTGGCACAAGGCCCGCCGGTTGGCCTCTCGGCTCAAAGGGCGGATCTGTGGAGGCGGGATCGGTTCTCAGTCTGATCTCGACTTTTTTGCGAAAGCCCTTAACCGTTGTTCAAGATCAACTCCGTTCAATCAAAGAATTTGTAAAAGTGATCCTGCAAAGGCCCATAAACTGGTCAGGATTCCTCGGTCCAATCGTGGCGTGGATGTTGCGCCTGCTAGGAAGTCGTCTGCATAGGAAAAGTTCAAAATTATCATGCTGAATTACAAAAAACGGCCCACCAAAGCGTTGACACGACTCGCTGCGGCAAAAATTCTTGAGCTTCTACTTCTCTGTGTAACCCTCTTGGCCTTTGTGTCGGGGGTCGAGGCACAAACGACGGTTCAAGCCGTTGCTGGAGACGACCCTACTAACAGCGCCCAGCGGAAAATCTTTCGCTCTACAGGACTCGCAGACAACCGTTACTTTGCCTTCTACTATACCGGAGCCGATCTAGTCTGGGAAGCATCAACCGATAGCTCAGGAGACACCTGGACTGGCACGCAGAATGCCATTTTTACTGCAACTCAAAACCTGGGTTCCGATCATCTGGCGGTCTTATATGATTCTACGAACCAAAAAGTTCATGTGGCACTGGCTCAGGAAACAGCCTTAGAGCTCCGATTTCGAAGAGGAACTGTAGGCACCGGCGGAACCATCACCTGGGATTTCGCTGATCTGGATCTAGTCCCTGCTGATCCTCCAATGGGTGGCATCAATATATTTTTAGGTCATGATGAAAGTGGCAACGCTGACCGAGTGTGGATTTTCTATGATCTGGTCGATACATCTTGGAATTATTTCCGATCAACTGTTGTCTCAACTGGAGCTTTGAACAACACCGCAAACTGGACGACTGAAAGCACCATTACTGACCCGAGTGGGACAACCGCTACCCATGGTCCGGTATTTTTTCTGACCCGTTCAACCGGTAACCCTCGAGGGGTCTTCTACGCCACTATTGACACTTCTTCATCACTCTTTCGCTGTACCTGGGATGGTGTAGGGTTCGATACAAACTGGACTTGTAACACCATTACAAACGCAATTAATTCATCCAATCCCAACCGCCGGCTTTCAGGAGTAGGTTTGGGTACGGTGCTCCACGTGGTCTATCTTGATGGGTCAGACAAATCACAGTACCGCAACTTTGACCTCGCAACCAACACGGACAGCGGGGAAACGACCATTGATGCCACGAACGTCTACAAACAAGTGGCTCTTTCCACTGACGGCACCAAACTTTTTGCGTTTGTGCGGGGAGATGAGGGAGCGCCATTCTTCAGTGATGACTTTAACCGGGCCAATAGCACCAATCTCGGTGCCAACTGGACTGAAGATCAAGGCGATTGGCAGATTACGTCCAATCAACTCGTCCCACCCGCGACTCTTGATAATATTGTTCGTGCGACAGGCTTTACACCGTCTTCAGCAAATTATCGCGTTCAGGTGGATGTTACTAGTGCTCCAGAGACCGTGGGTGTTTCGGTTATCGCCCGCGCCACTGATGCGAGTAACTTTTATGAGGTTTTGTACAACCAGGCTGACGGGATTTTACAAGTGTGGAAAGAAGTGGCTGGAACCAGAACCCAAATTGGCACAGATGTGACAGTTCCAGCTACGGATACACCTACCCTTGCTATTGATGTCAATGGCACCACCATTAAAAGCTTCTATAAGGGGGTAGAGAAACACTCCATCACAGATACGGCTTTGAGTGCGACGGGATTTGGGGGGGTACGATTGGAAGATGGTGTTCCACCCACCTTAGATAATTTCAAAATTCCTGATACCAACCCCACCGATAAAGGTGATCTCTATCGCTACGAGCGAGATGGGGGAACCTGGGGCACCCGGACTTTAACCATCGATGAAATCTCAGCGAATCTGGCAGGAAGTTTGAATGCAGATGCAGAGATGCGGGACAACATAATTGCTCTTTTATATTCAAACGATGCAGGAGCTAACGATGACGTAAAATTCGCGAAATTCGTCAACGACGCCACCACCATTGGGGACGGCACCAATCCTGCCAATGCCACCATTGCCCCGGGAGCTTCAGCCACCATGCTGGATGCTTTTACTCTCCAGGCAAGCACCGGAACCGATACCGTTACGGCAGCAACCGTTACTCTGGCCACGGGCACCTCGGCCGGAATCAGCCTGGTCGAGATTACGAGCGATGACGGAGTGACGACGGTCTATGGGTCGGCCTCCAACCCGCCCAGTGACACCGTCTCGTTCAGCCCGCTCACCATCAACATTCCGGTTACCAGCACCTTAACCCAGTTCAAGGTGCGCATCACCCCCAAGAGCCATGCCGCCATGCCGGCTCCCGCCGGATCCGAATATGCGGTCACCGGCACCATCACCTCCTTTACCAGCACCAACACCCAGGCAGGGACCGACGCGGCCAGCGCGACGATCACCATTGATAACCTCTCACCGGGCAATGTGACCGGAGCCAGCGCCTCCGCCGGCGACACCCAGGTCACCGTTAGCTGGACCAATCCCACCGATACTGACTTCTCCAATGTGGTGATATTGCGAAATACCACTACTATCAGTGATATTCCCGCTGAAGGCTCCTCACCGGCCCTGAATAGTACGATTGGTACCAGCATCGTGCGTTTTACTGGGTCAGTTTCCCCTTTGACAGACACCGGTCTGACCAATGGCCAAATCTACTTTTACCGGATATTTGCCAAGGACACCCGTGGCAACTACTCGGCCACCGGAGTTGAGGTCTCCGCCACCCCGGCCGTTCCCGTTCCCGATCTGCAGCAAATCCACTACCGCTGGAGAAATGATGATGGCGGCGAGGGGGCTTCTGGCGGGGGTGGCTGGTGGAACACCAGCTGGCTGAAGCGAAGGAAAATCACCTTTGATAACTCCCTCCAGACGGTCGACGCCCTGAACAACTTCCCGGTACTGGTGTCGCTCAGCGACCCTGCCAACATCGACTACACAAAAACTCACAATTCAGGATGGGACATTCGCTTTATCGATGACGATGGCACCACCGAGTTGAGCTATGAGATTGAGAAATGGGATGAGACCGGAACCTCAACCGTCTGGGTGAAAGTTCCCAACATCCCTGTCGGCTCCAACACCGACTTCATCTGGATGTACTACAACAATAGTGCAATCGTATCAGATACATCAACCCCCACCGCGGTGTGGGACGCCAGCTACAAGGGCGTGTGGCATCTCAAAGAGAGCGGAAACGGAACGGCAGACGAATTCGCGGATAGCAGTGGTACGACTAATCACGGCCAAGGTGGGGCCGGGACCTCTACCTTTACACCCACTCAAGTCACGACGGGGGGGAAGATAGGCAACGCCCAGCAATTTGATGGGAGTGATGATTATCTGAGCGTTCCAAATGATGCCTCATTAAAGCCCACACAACAAGTGACGGTGTCAATGTGGATCAAGAGGAACGGGGCCCAAGGCTTTTATGCGAAGCTGTTACATTTTGGCCAAAACAGTTCATTTCCCTATGGACCCTATGGCTTAGATTTTAAGCAAGCATTGGACGATACCGTCGAGTTCCATATGGCGTTGGATGGCCTGAACAAGAACATGGACTCAGGTGCAGTTATCAACGATGGAGTTTGGCATCATGTCGTAGGGACTTATGATCAGGTTGACATGATTTTGTATGTTGACGGGATGCAAAAGGCCGCGTTAAATCTGCCTGGACAGACCATTGGTGATTATGACACCACAAACGGTCTTGGACTTGGAGATAAGGTCGAAACGGGTCAACCATTCAAAGGGCAAATCGACGAGGTCCGCATCTCCAACGTCGCCCGCTCCGCCGACTGGATCGCCGCCCAGCACAAATCGATGAATCTCACCTTTAACACCTTTGGTGGCGAGGAGTCTCAATCTACCGGCGCCACCTGGGCTGCAGCCGAAGACACTGCCCTGACCGGTCTGGCCAAGAGTACGCTAAAGCGCCTGAGGGTCGAGATTTCCAACGAGGGTACCGGGGCCGCCACCGGCACCAGCTATCTGCTGGAGGTCTCCGGGGCGCTGACCACTGCCAGCCCTGGTACGTGTTCGTCGGCCAGCTACACTGCCGTGCCGACGGTGGCCGGCGGTCACTGGCAGATGGTGGATTCGGCCAATCTTACGGACGGTGCCGCCACCACCAATGTCGCGTCCGGTCTGACCGATGCCAATCCCACCTTTGTGGCCGGCCAGGTGAAGGATACGGGCAATCAGACCACGGGTATTAGTCTTACGACCACGGAGTTCACCGAGATCGAGTACGCACTCCAGGCGACGGCCAATGCCACCGATGGCGCCCTGTACTGCTTTCGCTTGACCAATGCCGGGGTGACCACCGACTTCACCTATACGCAGTACGCGCAAGCGACGGTGGATGGCGTCGACAACTTCTTGGTGGAGGACGCGGCCGGGGGCAACATCGGCACCCAGACGGCCGGGACCGCATTTAGCATCAAGATCACCGCCCGGGACTTTCTCAACAACACGGTCACGAGCTTTAATGGAGTGGGCAACACCGTGGACATCACCTCCACCGGTACCCTCTCGGCTGGCGGTGGCACCACGGCGGCCTTCACCAGCGGTGTTTTGGCCTCCCACAGCGTGACCATCTCCAACGCCGGGACCTTCACCATCACCGCCACCAAGACCGCCGGTACAGCCAGCGGCACCTCCAACTCCTTTACCGTCAATGCTGGCGGTGTCTTTGGCTTCCGCAAGTCGATCACTATTGATCGAACCAAGATTCCGACAGGGTGTGGGGCGACCCTTTCGAATTTCCCGATGCTTTATAGCGTGACCGATACCAGCCTGAGAGACAATGTCACCGATGCACAAGGCGATGACATTGTTTTTCGAGGCGAAGACGCTGCCACCTGCGGTCCGGACCCGGTGCCCTGCGGGCTGGACCACGAGATTGAAAAATGGGATGGCGGGACCGGGCAGTTGATCGCCTGGGTGCGAGTGCCCTCCGTCAACACGGCAGAGGCCGGCTCCGATACCGTCATTTACATCTACTATGGCAACAGTGATGTCACTTCCTCCAGCCAGAACGCCAGTGGCGTGTGGGATACGAATTACAAGGGCGTGTGGCACCTCAAAGAGAGCGGCAACGGGACGGCAGACGAATTCGCGGATAGCAGTGGGACGACTAATCACGGCCAAGGTGCCGGCGGGACTGCTACCCCGACTCAAGTCACGACAGGAAAGATCGGCAATGCCCAGGATTTTGATGGGACTGATGATTATGTGGATGTTGTGGGAGGTCTAGGAACATTATCAAATAATACTTGGTCAGTTTCAGTATGGTTTAAACCAGATGAGAACGTTCTTAGGAAAGTAATAGTTTGGGGAGCAGTTTCAGATAGGCTTGATGAGAGGATTAGATTTGAGCTTTTGGATACCTATATAGACGTTGAGGATGATTATAATTTGGCGTTCCGTACTGCTACCGGAACAGTGGAAGTAGGTAATTGGCATCATGCTGTAATGACCTATGATTTTCCCAGTCAAGTTACATCTATGTATCTGAACGGAGAATGGCAGGCAAGTGACAATTCCTTTCTCCAAGCATCAAACACCTTAGGTGAGCTTCAAATAGGTGCAAGGGATGTAACTTTTTATAATTTCAACGGCACAATAGACGAGGTCCGCATCTCCGACGTTGCCCGCACTGCCTGCTGGATTGGAGGGCAACACAACAACCAAGTGTGGCCGGACAAGGCCGTGACGCCTACGCCTGATCCGACCCCCAACCCTGATAGCGGGTTCTACACCGTGGGTGGTCAGGAGTCGAGCCCGGCCACCTTGGCCAAAGTCACGACCTTCACGGCAACTGCCGCCTCCCAGGGCGGAGTGCGGCTGCAGTGGCGGACCGGCTACGAGGTCAACAACCTGGGCTTTCACGTCTACCTGGAGCAGGGAGGCGAGCGCAGGCGGATCACCCCGGAGCTGGTGGCGGGATCGGCGCTCTTTGCGGGGCTGCGCACCCAGCTGACCTCCGGACGCTCCTATGGTTGGTGGGACCCGCAGGGAAGAAGTGGCGACCAGTACTGGCTCGAAGATGTGGACCTCAACGGAAAGCGCACCTGGCATGGGCCGGTCACGCCGACCTCCGCTGCGGCGAGCCAGAAGGCAGCCAGTGCAACCAGTTCTTCCATCCTGTTGAGCCAGTTGGCGAGAGGTGCACCCGAAAAGAGGGTGCTCGTCACGAGCGGGCCCGTCGAGGCCGGGCCGCCCCGGGAATTGGCCGCTACTTTGGAAGAGCGGCAGCAGCAGCAGTGGGCCTTGGCCTCCGGGCCGGCGGTGAAGCTTCAGATCCGGGAAAAGGGATGGTATCGCCTGGAGCAGGCCGAGCTGCTGGCCGCCGGGCTCGCTCTCGGGGTGAATCCTCGCTTCCTGCAGCTCTTTGTGGAGGGAGAAGAGCAGCCTCTGGTGGTGCAGGGAGAATCGGATGAGAGCTTCGATGCGGGGGATGCCATTCAGTTTTACGCGACCGGAGTCGATACGCCCTGGACCGACACGCAGACCTACTGGCTGGTGGAAGGCGGGGAGCCGGGCCAGAGGGTGCCGCTCCTGAGTCCGCCATTGGCGGCCGCCGCAGAGCCGGAAAGCTTCCCCTTCACCGTGGAGCAAAAGGAGCGCACCATTTACGTGGCGGCTTTGAAAAACGGGGAGGCGGAGAACTTTTTTGGGCCGGTCATAACCGCCACGCCCGTCGATCAGGTGCTGAGTCTCCATCATATCGATGGGGCCCAAGCGGAAGCTCAATTGGAAGTCACCCTGCAAGGGGTGGGTCAAGAGCCTCACCAGGTAAAAATCCTGCTCAATGCCATGGAGGTGGGAAGCGCCTCCTTTATCGGGGAAGAGCAAAAGACGGCGAGTTTTACCGTCCCGCTGAGTGGGCTGCAGGAAGGAGACAACATCATCACGCTGGTGGCCGAAGGAGGCGCCATGGACGTAAGCCTGGTGGATGTGATTCGCTTGACCTACCGCCACACCTATAGGGCGGATGCCGATACCCTGGAGTTCAGCGTCTCCGGCCTGGAGGCGCAGGGACAGCCGGTGACCGTTGGGGGCTTTACCGACCCGCTGATCGCGGTAGTGGACCTGACGGATCCCAAGCAGACCCAGGAACTAACTGGGGTGATCCAGCCCCAGGGAGCGGGCTATTCGATCACGGTGGGCGTATCGGGTTCCGGACTTCATACCCTGCTGGCCTTGACCGAAGCGCAGGCCAAGGCTCCGGCCGCCATTGAGGCCAATGAGCCCTCGGTGTGGCATGAGGCAGATTCGGGGGCCGAGGTCGTCATGATCGCTCACCGCGATTTTCTGGCCAGCCTCGTGCCACTGAAAGCCTTGAGGGAAGCCCAAGGGTACTCGGTAGCGGTCATCGATGTGGAAGACCTCTACGACGAGTTCGCTTTTGGAGCGAAGACGGCTCGTGCGCTGCAGGACTTTCTCGTGCGGGCCAGCCAGCAGTGGCAAACCGCCCCTCGTTTTGTGCTGCTGGTGGGAGATGCCAGCTTTGATCCGCGCGACTATTTAGGGTTGGGCGAGTCGGACTGGGTGCCGACCTTCTTCGTGGAGACGGCGTTTCTGGAGACCGCTTCCGATGACTGGTTTGTGGACTTTGACTCGGATGGGGTGCCGGAGCTGCCGGTGGGGCGCTTGCCGGTGGGTACGCCTGCGGAGGCCGACACGGTGGTGGCCAAGATCGTGGCCTACGAGCAGGAGCCCGACGCACCCTGGAAGCAGGAGGTGCTGCTGGTGGCCGATGAAAACGACCCATTCACTGATTTTGAGCAGGCCAGCTCCGGGTTGAAGGCTTTGCTTTCGCCCCAGCTGACGGTGGGGGAAATCTTTCGGGGGCAGAGTGGGGCCACCACCAAGACGGAGCTCTTGGCCAAGCTCAACGAGGGGCAGCTGCTGGTCAACTACATGGGACATGGCTCGGTCGAGGTTTGGGCCGGGAACGTGTTGACCTCCGCCGATGCCCGGGCCCTCACCAATGGCTCGCGCCTGCCCTTTTTTGTGAGTCTGACCTGTCTGAACGGATTTTTCCATGATCCGTATCAGGAAAGCCTGGCCGAGGCGCTCCTGAAAGCCGAGCAGGGAGGAGCGGTAGCGGTGTGGGCCTCTTCGGCTCTGACCACCCCCCAGGGGCAGCTGCAGGCCAATCGGGAACTGTTTCGTCTTCTGTCCCAGGGACTCAGCCTGGGAGAAGCGACGGCACAGGCCAAAGCCGCCGTCAGCGACCCGGATGTGCGTCGCTCCTGGGTCCTCTTTGGCGACCCATTGACCACCATCATTGCGCCTCCGCCAGGTGACACTCCCCCGGATGACACTCCCCCGGATGATCCTCCGCCAGATGACACTCCGCCACCTGGGGCGGATCTGACGGTCACCCAAAGTGATTCAGCCGACCCGCCGACTGCGGGCAGGGATCTCACCTATGTGCTCACGGTGACGAATAATGGTCCCTCCGAGGCCACAGGGGTAGTCTTGACCCACACCCTGCCGGCAGGGGTGAGCTTTCTTTCAGCTGCGCCCAGCCAGGGCACTTGCAGCCAATCAGGTGGGACCCTCAGCTGTGCGCTGGGCAATCTGGCGGCCAACACCGCCGCCACAGTCACGATTGTCGTCCATGTCAATTCAAGCATGAAGGGAACGATCAGTAATACGAGCAGCGTGACAGCCAACGAACTGGACCCCGAAACGGCCAACAACGTGCTTACAGCCACCAGCACCAGCATTCTTAATTTGCTGGTCTTTCCCGCATCGTTTGACCTGAAGTCACCCTTCTTGAGTGAGTCTACCTTGGTGGGCAATAGGCCGGCCAGTCTTCAGAATACTTTTGTCGGCATAGCCATCGTGAATCCGAACCAGACTTTTAATGAACTTGTGGTTACGGACGTGGATAGTGAGGGAACACAAACAGCGAACGCTCAACTCGAGGCACTGCTTGGGCCCAACGGCCAGACGGTGTTTATGAGCTCAGAGATGGTGAATCCGGACAATGGAGTGATTGCAATGCTCGCTCAAGGCAGACAAGCTTCCATCGAAGGTATCTTTATGGTGGGAGAGGAAAACTTGAAGAAGCTTGACGGCATTGGAGCACAACTGGCGCAAGCCAGGGAACTCTATTTCCCGATCATTCAAGAAGAGAGTACGGTAGCCACTCTGTTGTTCATTTTCAACCCACAGACAAGCGACGATGCCAATGTCACGTTAAAGGCGTTTGATGCGGCAGGAAACCTCTTGAAAGAGGTTGCCTTGGGAATTCCCGCTAACGGGACTGCGATGGGAACCCTGCAGGAGTTTTTTGGGGTGGAATTGCACTTGAGCCAGGGATTTGTACAGGTGACGGGCAATGTCCCGCTGAGGGGCTTCAAGTTTGAGGCGGGAAGCAATGCCTTCTCTGCCTTAGGCGGGCAGATTCTGACTCGAACCAAACGTCTGCTGGTCCCCCACTTCTTCGTGGACCAATGGGGCGGAACGACCAAGATCCAGCTTCTCAATCTGGATCCCTACGAGGCCTTTGTGAGGCTGGAGGCGTTTGATAACGACTCCAATTTGCTGGAGGTGGCGGAGGTGAGGCTGGGGCCGCATACGCTCTTTGTGGGCGATATCGGGGAGCTTTTGAATTTAGATGTGACCACACTCGAGTCTGGCCTGATCAGCGGTTATCTTGAGCTGAGTATTACGCCTGGAGGTGCGGCAGCACTCTTTGGAACAACGGCTTCAGTCATCGGCAGCGTCAGCTTTACCGGCAATGAAGGAAAGTTTCGCTCCAGCTTACCGATGGTCGCCCAAGGCTGGACGAAAGCCTTGTTCCCGCACGTAGTGCAATCGGTGGATTTAGAAATGTTCACGGGTCTGGCCATCTTGAATGCGGAAGAAGAGATGGCCCGGGTCACGGTTCGGGCTTTTGACGAAAACGGAAAACTGACAGGGAACGTTCAATTCGATTTGGCTGCCGGGCAGCGGGTCGCCGATTTACTGGATGGCGGGACCTTCTTCGGTGCCGGCTTTCAGCAGATCAACGGTCACCTGCAGGTATCCAGCAGCGTTCCCGTCGTCACCTTTGCCCTTTTCGGAGACTTTGCCTCTGAATTTCTGGCTTCGGTCGAAGCTCAGAGATAAGCCATCCGCCATCAGCTAAGCTGAGACCTCCACCCTCTCAATGAGTGGGGAAGGGTGCCAATCCCTCGGGCGAGATCGACAAAACCCTTCGACAAAGGATTTGCACGGTGATATCGTTAAGATTAGGGCTAGTTTACGAGGATGGCACCATGAGCAAGAGCGTTGAAGCAGTTTACGAAAATGGCGTCCTACGCCCCCTGGAGCCCATCGATTTGCCTGAACACCAGCGAGTCACGGTGACCATCTGGGAGGCACCAGGAGAAGAGTGGCTCGACACAGACTGCTTACAATCCTGTGCCAATGAGGTCGACGACTCCGTCACTCTTGAAGCGGTACGCAAGGCCCTTTCTAAAATCCCCGGTTCATTGACTGCCGATTTCATCTCAGAGCGAGACGAACCGTAAATGGCCGACTATTTTGTGGACACCAGTGCCCTGGGAAAGCACTATCACGAAGAAGTCGGCACGGCGAGGGTAGACCAATTGCTCGGTGAACCTCAATCCCGCCACTTCGTTTCCCGCCTGAGTGTCATCGAGGTCGGATCCGTCTTTGCAGGAAAGGTACGGAACGCGGTCATCTCCCAAGCCGATTTTGACTTACTCCGCCGCCGGTTCCTGACGGATGTGACCCAGAGGCAAGTTCAACGGCGATCTCTCTTTGTTCAACGAACCAGGCACCCGGAGCTGGAAAGAAGGGCCAGGTCAGACTGGCCGGCTTTAGCGCCGGTTCGGAGCTGTGCGGTCCATCGCGCTTTTGTCTTGTGCTGGACGGCGCAACTGGAGGGAACAACGCCTTCGCGATCTTAGCCCTCGGAGCAGCGTACAAGAAATTGGGCGATACCCGCTATCTTGAGGATGCAAGAACAATTGACCCCTCGCGGGCGGCCGTTTCCAGTACTGACGCCACCGCTGGCTCCGGAAGCTCCAGAGCAGCGGACGTTTGTAGCACATAGCACACTAATGTGCTATACTGGCCGTTGATGAAGACACTCTCTATCCGCGAAATGCGTGGTGCGCTGGGGCGTCTGGATCAGTTGCTGGAGCAGGAGCGGGAAATCATCATCACGCGCCGACGGAAGGCCATCGCTCGAGTTCTGCCGGTTAAGCCCAGCCGGGGCATGCCTTCTCACGCCGATATCCGAGCTCAGATACCAAAGCTCTCTTCCAGCGCGGATTTGATCCGCCAAGATCGGAACTCCCGCTGAAAATGGACAGGCCGTATTTGGACACCTCGGCTCTGGCCAAGTGGTACCTCAACGAACCGTTTTCGGACGCGGTGGAGAATTTCCTGCTCTCACTGCCCTATGCCTGGATCAGCTCTCTCACGCTACTCGAACTGCGTTGCCTACTGGCGCGACGCAGACGCTCGAGAGAGATCACGGCTGAGATGGAAGGACAGATCATGGCCATCGCCGACCACGACGTCACACAGGGGCATTTGCGGCTCGTTCTATTGCAGGAGAGAGACGTCGTAACAGCCGCCGTAATTGTGTCCAGTTTGCCCGGCCAACCCTTGCGAACTCTAGACGCCCCTTCGAACCCAGGAGCCGAATCGTTTTTTGAATGACTGCCATGGCACCACCCTATGTCA
>JALLOL010000120.1 GCA_027717875.1 Acidobacteria bacterium AH-259-L09
AATCTAATGTTTTTTTGCGGCTCCTTCAGAGGAAACCGCACGCCCCGCATCACTATACTCGAATCTAGGATGAACGGATTATAAGCAAAGATCAAGCGGAAGGGCTGGTTGACCATCGGCATGAGGAACTGAACTTCCGCACCCGTCGATGCACGCCACACATTGTTGGTCTGCTCCTGTAAATCAATAAAGGTATTGGGCCCAAAAAGAATCAAATTGCTCTTTTTAAGTACGGTAGAAGTCCCAAAGTCGAAGAATCCCGTCAGCTGCAAGGGGCCAACTATCGGCATGCGGTATTCAAGGGTCAAAATTGCAGCCGTATCTCCTCCGACGGGAATCACACTTTCAGAGATGGAGGGCAAGCCCGTGGCCGGATCGATGATCGGATTCCCTTCGTTGTCCAAGCTTGGAGTCCGGGTGATGGCCCAAGGGGTGACAGAACGAATATCGAAACCACGCAGGTTATATTCGCCTCCCCAAAAAACACGCTCAAAGAAAGGCACTGACATCGGACCCCCGCCCGGGAGCTTGCCATACGGAAGCACATGCATAAACTGGGCTCGGAAGGCCAATGTGTTTCGGCCCCCACTTATCCATTTGTCGGAGATGAATTTTTGGTATTCGACGAAAGGCTGAATGATGTTAAAAGTCCCACCTAATGGCCCTCCAGAAATGGGGGCCTGGATGGTGAACTGGCTTCCCCCGGTTGCCCCAAAAAATTGATTCTTTGTGTTGTAAACGAGGCTTGGCGTTATCTCACTGCGGATGATCCCCTTTCGCGCGTCCTCCGCGCTTCCACCAGGAGTAAAGCCAACCAGCTGATTTAAAGCGAAGTCTCTGAAAAGCTCATCAATATCGGTAATCTTAATGGTCGACAAGGAGTAGCTCAAACCGACCCGCGTCCAGCGCCACAACGGATAGCCGCCCCGTATGGTAAATCCCGTGCTGTGACGGGTAAATAACTGGACATTCTGGCTGGGAGAAATCAACCCGAAGAAGGCCGTAAAGGTATCGAATCGAAAACGCTGATTGAATACCGAGAATCCCATGGACACCTTGGTATCCATGAAATAGGGCTCGTTAAAAGAAAACATGAAGTTTGCCGTTCGGCTGCCCGTAAGGATATTGACATCGATTTGCTGCCCCAGGCCGCGGAAGTTATTGGACTGGTAATTAATACCAAAAAAGCTGCCGTAGATGCCGCTTACTCCTCCGGTGAGACCGATGGACTGCTGGCTTCGCTCCTTGACCTTGACCAGAATGTCGACTTCTCCTTCGTTGGGCCTTTTTATGACTTCATAATCCTTCTCTTCGACCTTTTCGAAGAATCCCAACTGGTTCAGCCGCAGCACAGAAATGTCAAGAAGGTTACTGTTAAAACGGTCCTGCTCCTCCAGAAAAAACTCACGACGCAGCACCTTGTCGCGGGTCTTGGTGTTACCCGCGAAATTGACTCTGTTAACAATATACTGCTTTCCTTCCTCAACCTGGACCTTAATATCTACAGTCTTCTTTCCTTGATCCGGGTCTATTTGCGGAATAACGGTCACATCTAGGTAACCGCTTGTCGAATAGGCCTTCTTCAGCTCATCGTTAGCTTTCTTCAGGACCACATAGTTCACCACTTCGCCGGGAATGATGTTGTAAAACCTTTTAACCTGTTCTGCGTCAAGGCTTGTCACTCCCTCGACATCAAATGACCCGTAGCGATACTGTTCGCCTTCCTCAATGGGAATGGTGATGTAATATTGCTGTTTGGTTTTGCGGAATCCGAACAGCCATCCTCTGGGAGCTTCAACAATTTCAACCTTGGGTTCACCCGCCTTGGCAAACATGTAGCCACGTTCACGGTAAGCTTCCAGCAGGTTCACCTGCAGGTCGTATTCGAGCTTTTCCTGGATGTACTTATCCAGGCTTTTGAACAGGGTAACTGGATTCCGCTCTTTGGTGAGTTCCAGCGCCTTGCGCAGCTCGCCGTCGTCAAAAACCGTATTACCTTCAAAACGGATATCTCCAATGCGAACCTTGGGCCCCTCGTCAATCGTGAAAATCAGCTTGACCGAGGAGGATGTGATGCGCTCCGTCTCGGCTTTTACTCGACCCAAAGGTCGCCCGTTTTGATCCAGGAGCATTTTGATGGCCCGGCGCGCCTTGGGCAACTTGGACGCATCAAAGGACGAGTCCACGGTGAGTCCTACCCGCATATCGCGAAATTTCTCCAAAACATCGGACTCCTTGAAGGAGCTCATTCCTTCATATTCAAGGGCTCGAATGAGAGGACGTTCGACGACTTCAAAAATGACAATGATCCCCGTTTCTCCCTCGACATACTTTACAGCGACGTCTTGGAAAAAGTTCGTGTTCAGCAGGCTGCGATAGTCGCGCAAGATCTGCTGCTCGTTATAGGCATCTTCTTCTTTGCTCTGCAGGTAATAGCGGATAGTGCTTTCCACGATACGACGATTGCCTATGATTCGGATCTCCTCGATCCGCTGGGGAGGCTTATCTGCTTGAGCCGGCAAGGGGGAGGACACAATCGTCGGGGCAAAGAGAAGAAACGAGAGGATTAAGGTGAATCCAGGCAGACTCATAATAGTTCCAACTACGCTCTTCAGACCCCTCATAAGGGGTTAATTTTATCGAGCCATCCAGGTCCAGAGCAAGTGTTGATAATGCAACAAAATCAAATCCTGTAATGACGCGCCGCCAATCAGAGACTGCTTGTATTCACGGAGCGAGGCACTAAGCCAAGCCGTAAGAGAGAGGTGCTCCTTCGCTTTTGGATCCTTTCGCCCGATAGTAAAGCGCCTCATCCTTTAGATAGATGGCAAGCGTTTGCTTTTCTTTCAATTTTCCCTGGATGATGAGCTCGGCCACCGGATCTTCGATGTAGCGCTGAATGGCTCGGCGAAGCGGACGCGCTCCGTAGGACCGATCATGACAGGTCTTTTGTATGATCCAATTTTTGACGCGCTTCTCCAGATCAATGTCGATCTCTTTGGGCGCCAGATTCTCATTTACTTGCCTCAATAGCAGGTCCACAATCTCGCTCAGATCCTCTTCGCTCAACGAGTCAAAGATAATGATTTCATCCAGACGGTTAATGAATTCTGGATTGAACAGCTTCTTGACCTCACTCAAGATCAAATCTTTCACCTTTTGCTGCCCTTGCTCAGGAGTGGTAGAAAATCCCACCTGAGGCTTATCCACCAGGTAGCGGGCCCCAATATTAGAAGTCATGATGATGCTGCTGTTTTTGAAATCAATCGTATTGCCGTGGGAATCCGTCAATTGGCCGTCTTCAAAAACTTGAAGAAGAATGTTGAAAACCTCAAAGTGAGCCTTTTCGATTTCGTCCAGCAGCAGCACGGAATAGGGATTGCGTCTCACTTTCTCGGTCAGCTGGCCCCCCTCCTCATGGCCAACATAGCCGGGAGGAGACCCAATCAGTTTCGAAACCGAGTGCTTCTCCATGTACTCGGACATGTCAAAGCGAACAAGAGCCTTTTCGCTACCAAAGAGGACCTGTGCCAAAGATTTTGCCAGCTCCGTTTTGCCCACACCCGTGGGACCCAGAAAGAGAAAGGATCCAATCGGCCGGTTGGGATTCTTCATCCCAGCCCGGCTGCGACGAATCGCTCTGGACAGAGCCGAAATTGCCCGTTCTTGACTCACGACTCTCTTGTGAAGTTCCTCCTCCATGCGAAGCAGCTTCTGCATTTCTTCCTCTTGCAGGGAAGTGACTGGAATACCAGTCCAGCGTGAAATCACCTGTTCGATATGTTCCTTGGCGACCTGAGGACGTACTGGATTCTTGACCTTCCAGCGTTCCTTAATGACCTGCAAGTTCTCGCGCTCGAGCAGTTCCTGATCTTTCAGCTTAGCCGCCCGATCGAATTCCTTGGCCGTGATAGCATCATCCATCTGGTGGACGATCACTTTTAGTTTCTTTTGAACATCACTCACCTCTTCGGGGAGAAGGGTGCTGGCGAGCTTCACGCGAGCCCCTGCCTCGTCCAGAACGTCAATGGCTTTGTCGGGGAGGTACCGATCCGTAATGTAGCGATCGGACTGATACACTGCGGTGTGAATCGCCTCATCCGTGTACTCCACTTGATGAAATGATTCATAGCGACTTTTGACACCGTAAATAATCTGAAGTGTTTCCTCTTCGGTTGGCGGAACTACCTTTATGGCTTGAAACCTCCGCGCTAAAGCTCGATCTTTCTCTATGGAACGCCGATACTCATAGGGTATCGTCGCCCCAATGCATTGAATCTCCCCTCGGGACAGCGCCGGCTTCAAAATGTTGGCCGCATCCAGAGAACCCTCCGCTGAGCCTGCACCAACCAGTGTGTGCAATTCGTCGACAAAGATAACGAAATTGGGATTCTCTACCAGTTCCTTCATAATCGCCTTGAGACGTTCCTCGAACTGACCGCGGTACTTGGTTCCCGCCACGATGAGCGAAATGTCCAAGGCCACAACTCGCTTATCAGCGAGCATAGAAGGGACTTGACCATTGACAATCTTTTGGGCCAGACCCTCGACGATTGCAGTCTTCCCAACCCCTGGCTCCCCAATCAGCACGGGATTATTCTTGGTGCGCCGGCATAGAATCTGGACCAGGCGCTCAATCTCACCATCTCGCCCGATCAGCGGGTCCAATACCCCATTGATAGCCGCTTCCGTGAGATCACGGCTGAACTCCGTCAAGATAAGCGACTCTTTTGACTTCGAAGGAGCAGGCCGTTCGGTGCTGGGTCCCGCCAGCTCTTCCCGCACCCGGGAAAGCCTCAGACCATTTTCATAGAGAATCTCAGCCGCCAAAGACTTCTCTTCGCGCAGCAGGCCCAGGAGGATATGCTCCGTTCCAATGTAATTGCACATCAACCGATCTGCTTCCTCACCCGCATAGGTCAGCACCCGTTTTGACTCATCACTCAGGGGCAATTCTACGGAGGTGGAAACCTTTTCTCGGACGACCGTACGGCCTTTGACCTGTTTTCGGACGGTCTCGAAGGTAGCTTCAGCGTGCGGGAAAAAACGGCTGGTGAGGGCCTTGTCCTCCCGGAGCAACCCCAACAGAACGTGTTCCGTTTCGATTCTTCGCGAGCCTAACTGGCTGGCCTCATACCGGGCGAAGAAGATGACCCGTCTAGCCTTTTCGGTGTACTTCTCAAACATATCGCTTCTTCAAAGTCACCCTACCTCGATTTCCTTTTTAACAAAAACTGTAGTGTTTCCGCAAATAAAGATACCCTCGAACACTGACAGCTGTCCAGTTCCAGGTTCCAGGTTTCAGGTTCTCAGCTTTGAGCTCTTGAGCTTTTGAGCTGTGGAGTTTTGAGTTCTGAGTGTTGAGTTACGAGTCTCGAGTTGGTCTGTGGTCAGCGGTCAGCTTCTGAATTCTGAATTCTGAATTCTGAATTCTGAATTCTGAATTCTGGATTCTGGATTCTGACCCCTGTCTCCGGTCAAGGGTCGACAAGCTTGCCCTCTCGCAGGCGTTTTTCGACATCGCATAAAGAAGCCAACCTTGGATTGTGGGTGGCGATAATGGAAGTCAAGCGGTGGCGGCGGTGCACGCCCAAGAGTAGTTCGTAGATCTTTTCCGAAGTGTGCGTATCCAAATTGCCCGTGGGTTCATCCCCCAACAATAACCGTGGTTTCCCCACCAGGGCACGCGCAACCGCAACGCGCTGTTGTTCGCCTCCGGACAACTCTCCTGGCTTGTGGTGAATCCGTTCACTGAGGCCGACTTCAGCCAGCGAGGTTCGTCCTCTTTCGGCTGCCTGGCTCAAAGGAATGCGGCGCAGAAGAAGTGGGAACATCACATTTTCCAGAGCAGAGAACTCCGGCAGCAAGTGATGAAATTGAAAGATGAACCCGATCTTTTCGTTTCGTAATTTTGCCAATTCGCGGCCTGCTAGACGCGTGACCTCTGTTCCTTCAAATAAAATCTGTCCACTATCGGCCCTTTCCATGCCACCGACCAGGTGAAGGAAGGTACTCTTGCCCGATCCACTAGCACCGGTGACAGCTACCATCTGTCCCTCTTCAACCTCCAAGGCCAGGTCCACCAGAATGTGGAGCTTCTCACTCCCAGACTGGAACGATTTGGAAAGCCCTTCGATTTTGAGGAACTTATTCATACCTCAATGCTTGTACCGGATCCAATCGGGAAGCGGCACGAGCGGGATATACTGTAGCCAAGAAACTGATTAGGATCGCCACCAGGGACACCACGAGTACGTCGCTTGTATTCAACTGAAAGGGGACATAAGGGATCACATAGACTTGCGGCTCGAGACGAAAAACCCGGTACGTATGGAAATACCAGACCGCTGCACTTGCCAGAAGATCTCCCAGAATGGTCCCCACCAAACCGATAATTAAGCCTTGAAGCACAAAAACTGCCATGATGGTCCGAGCGGTACCCCCCATCGCCGTAATAATGGCGATATCACGATTTTTCTCCATGACCATCAATGTCAGTGTACTCACAATGTTCAGGGAGGCCACCAAAACGATCAATCCAATGGCGATGAACATCGCCAGCTTTTCCAGCTCTAAGGCCGAAAAAAGAGGCCGATTCAGCTCGATCCAGGTGCTAGTGATGTACCCTGACCCAGCAACATCCTTGACTTTTGTGGCCACACTTTGAGCTGCAAAAATGTCCTGGATGCGAAATTCAAGGGCCGAGACTTCATCTGAAGAGAATCCAACGAAGCGCTGTGCCGCCCACAGAGGTATAAGAGCCCAGTTTGCATCATATTCCCAAAGACCGGATTCAAAGATGGCAGCGACCCGAAAAGTCACGATACGGGGCATCCTCCCCAATGGGGATAGCTCTCCGCTTAAGCCCATGGCACGGATGTTTTCTCCCACCATCACACCAAGAGCCTGAGCAAGATCGGTTCCCAACATAACGGCAGGCACGGGAGTCAACTGATCAAACGTATCCAGGCTTCCTTCGGTGATCTTGGGAAGAAGATCGGAAAAGTGTTCCTTCTGTCTTAAGTCTACCCCTTTGATGATGCTGGGCCGTTCACGTAAATCACTCACCAGAAGAGCGTGGCCATAAATGGTGGGAGTAACGATCAGCACTCCGGGTATGTGGCTGCTTTGATCAGCCAGACCTTCGTAACCGGAGATGGGTCCCTGACCCGCTCTCAACAGGTTGACATGCGAGGTGGCACCCAGGATTCGCTCCCGGAACTCTTTCTTCATTCCCGCATTTGCAGCCAATGCGATGTTCAGAGCCATTACCCCCGCAGTCACACCCAGCACCGAGATCAGAGTCACTACTGAGATCAAAGCTTG
>JALLOL010000121.1 GCA_027717875.1 Acidobacteria bacterium AH-259-L09
GCAACCCTGTGGAGTATGACATTTGCCACATTGAGGGGTCCTATCTCATCCCAGTAGACCAGCTGCTCCACAGGCTCCACGAGCTGGATAGTGCCCGTGACATTGTTGCGCATTGCCGAACTGGAGTCCGCAGTGCCAATGCGATTCAAATCCTGCGCGAGGCGGGCTTTCGCAAACTGCGCAACCTCAAAGGAGGTATCCTGGCCTGGGCAGAGGAGGTCGATCCCAGTCTGCCCAAATACTGATTCCGACGATGAAAACACACTGTTCCTGGAAGATGGGCGATTTTCGAATGAAAAGAAGGTTCTCAAAAATTTATGTCAAGCAGCCATATAGGCTTGTTTTCCAGCTTCAATGGTCAAGGGCAGAAAGCTCTTCGAATTGAGCAGGCGTGTTGATGTTCTGCACGACTCCTGGGTCATCCACCGGCACCCTGAGCTCGGATTCCGGATTTTGGTGCACTACCCAGCGCGCCCCCTCCTCTAATGGCGCGCTCTTCAAATCCGGATAGAATCGGGAAGGGAAGAGCACGGGGTGACCTTTTCGTCCTTGGAACTCAGGAATCAGAATACAGTCGGAAACCCGGCGAAAGTGCTCTATAAGCTCTTGGATTGTATGACTTCGAATAAGAGGATGATCCACAGGATGGACAAGGAGAGCCTCCCGGTCCGTCAGCCTTTCCAGAGCGGTGTGCAGACTGGAGAGTTGTCCTCTGCTGGGATCAGGATTCACCAGGACGGTGGCGTCGGACAGGTCAACGGACTGCTCAATGCGGTGGCGGTCTTCTCCGAGGACGACGTAAACAGGCAATGAAGCCATGCGGTGGGCATCGATGACGTGGCGCAAAAAAGACTTGCCTTGGAATTCAAGCAGCGGCTTGGGAGAATTCATACGGCTTGATTTTCCAGCAGCCAGGATGACGGAGGCGATGGGAAAAGGGGCCGGGTCTTTAAAATTTAAATTTTCGGTCGAAAATTCAAATTTTAAAGACCCGGCCCCTTCTGACCTCATTCCTTTCGCCAATCTGTAATATAATAACAATTGGAATAGGTACTTTGAACTCCTTGATAAGAGGTGAAAAAAGGCTCTTTACTTGACACTCTCATGTTAGTTGCTTAACTTTGCAAGCTGAAGCCCCATGTCAGTCTATATTAGTTTGAACGCAGCAAAGAAGATTCGAGAGGCTCTTGAACGCGAAAATGCCCCGAATGGAGGCCTTCGCCTTGGCGTAAAAGGCGGAGGTTGTTCAGGCCTTAGCTACGTCATGAGGTTCGAGCCGGAAAAGCGCGCGGCCGATAAAGTTTTTGAGGAGCATGGGGCAAGGGTTTTCGTGGACTTGAAAAGTTATCTGTACCTGAAAGGGATGACGCTAGATTGGCAAGGGTCGCTCATGCAGCAAAGCTTCACTTTTATCAATCCGAACGCCTCGAAGACTTGTAGCTGCGGTCTCTCCTTTACAGTCTAGAAGGGAATTTTTGGCTTCCTTCTCAAAATTTGGCGTTCTTGGTCTCCACCCCGAAGGGTTGTGACTGTGCCGAGAGATGCAGCTGTGACTTATTTGACCCTATGAGTGTCCTTGCCTACATCACAGACCTCTTCTTTCAAGCCAAAGTGGGTCAAACCGCACAATCCGTTGGGGTAAAGGTGAAGATCGTCTCCTCCCTTTACCACTTTTTGCCGCAGCTGAAAGAAAAACCTTCTCTGGTCCTAATTGATCTGAATGCGGACGGAATCAGCCCTAGCACGCTAATCGCCCAAATCAAGGAAAAAAATCCTGAACTTCCGGTGGTCGCCTACGGTGCTCATGTTCAAACCGAACTCCTGGAACGGGCTCGCAAATCCGGCGCTGACAGCGTCTTGCCGCGATCTAAATTATCAAGTGACTTGCCCAAAATCCTCACCCGTTACGCGAAAAAAAGGGGGTCTGGGTGAAGGGGGTCAGACCTTGAGTTTTGAGTTTTTTGGGGTCACCCCCCAAACTCAAAACTCAAGGTCTGACCCCTCTTTCTCTCCTCATTTCCACTGCCACATAAGTGACCTTTTCTCGCAAGGATTCAGGAAACTTGCGCACGGTGACCTGCACAGATTCAAGCTGGCTATCGGTGAGCAGGATGCTGCATAGTCGGCCGGCTAACGACTCCAGCAGGCGAAAACGTCCTTCTCGAACAGTTCTCTGGACCTTTTCCACAATCTGCTCATAGTCCACTGTGTGTTCCACGTCATCGGTGTGGGCAGGAGCTTCGAGGTCGAGAAAGAGAAGCAGGTCAACCAGAATCTCCTGCGCAGTTTCTCGCTCTTCTGGGCGAACTCCCACATGAGCCTGACAGGAGATGCCGCTAATGTGAATCTTGTCCACTTCCAATCAAGTCAATGAATTGTGTGATGCGTTCCCAATAGCTTTTCGGGTCAACCCCGTGGAGATCATTGTGGTTGGCACCGGGAAGAGTATGAAAGTATTTCTCGGTCTTGAGCTGCTCGAACAATTTTTGTCCCTCTTTGAAAGGTATCACGCTGTCTTGGTCGCCGTGAATGATCAAAACTGGACGGGACAGACCGTCTAGAAACTCTGTCGTGGGAAATCTGTACTTGGAAAAGATCCCCAGGATTTTCAGGACAGGGTAGTGATTCAGCAGGGACTGTTTGCTGGGAAAACTCCCCTCTAAGATCAGGCCATCCGGTTTTCTGATCGTTGTAGCAAAGGCGGCGATCGATCCTCCCAAAGATCTCCCCCAATAAATGACTTTGTGATCCAAACGGTGCACCTTATCCCAGAAGTAACCTACCAGGGCTTCCGTATCCAGATATAAACCCTCCTCGGTGGGAGACCCCGTGCTTTTGCCGTACCCACGGTAGTCCAGGGCGAAAACGGAGAGAGAATGGTGATAAAGGCCAATTAGAAAATCTTGCCAAAGGGACAGGTTTCCGCCGTTTCCGTGAAAAAAAAGCACCTCAACCGTAGACTCAGGGTGCTCCAGCAGCCAGGAGTATACCTTCTCTCCGTCGGCGGTCCGGATTGTGATCTCTTGAAAGGGAATCCCCTCGTCCGCCGGGTTTCTATCCAGTCCACGGGTGGGAAGAAAAGTGAGTCGGGGTTCGAGCACGACGACCAGCAGTTTTAGCGCCACCGCTGCGACGATGAACAGGAGCAGATAGAGAAAGATCGATTTGGCCATTGACTCGTCCTAAGCTTAGTTTACTCAATTCATTTGGTTCAGTATATTCGAGAAGCAAGGAGAGAATATGGCTCTAAATCGTGATGTCGTCTTCAAGTACCTTGGTCATTCAACCTTTCTTTTCACCACCCCTGCGGCAAAGACGCTGCTGATTGATCCATGGGTGCAAAATAACCCAGCCTGCCCCGATGACGACAAGAAAATCGAGTCCTTGGACACCATGCTCATCACACATACTCACTTCGATCACATCCAGGATGCTGTTGAACTGGGCAAAGGGCACCAGCCTCAAATCGGTTGTATTTTTGAGATTGCAAACTGGCTTGAGAAAAAGGGCGTTCAGAACGTGAACGCCATGAATAAGGGAGGCTCTCAACAGCTAAACGATGTTCGAGTCACAATGGTGGATGCTCGCCACAGCTGCGGAATCAGCGAGGACGATGGCTCGATCAGCTATGGTGGAGAAGCCGCCGGTTATGTAGTGGAGTTTGAAAACGGTTTTCGCATCTATCACGCGGGTGATACCTGTGTTTTCGGAGATATGAAAATCATCGCTGAACTGTATCAACCGGAGCTGATTTTTCTCCCCATTGGTGATTTGTTCACGATGAGTCCCAAAGAAGCGGCTTACGCCTGCCGACTCATGAATGCCAAAAAGGTTGTTCCAATGCATTATGGGACCTTTCCACCGCTCACCGGAACGCCGCAGCAGCTGCGAGAACTCATTCGTGATCTGGGAACGGAAGTGCTGGAGATTAGGCCGGGAGAGTCGCTTGGGGTCAGACCTTGAGTTTTTAGTTTGGGGGTCACCCCCAAAAACTCAAAACTCAAGGTCTGACCCCCAAACACTCTTCCAGTTTACTCAGGGTCCAACCCTCGAGGCTCTCCAGCACTAGATCGGCTTCCGCCAGCCGTTCCGCCGGGTAAGTCGTAGCCAGAGCCACACACTTCATGGCAGCCGCCTGCACGGATTGGATAACCCGATAAGAATCTTCAATAACGATTACCTGATCCCGCTTCAGTGTGGGCTCATCTTCTTTTAGTCCATCCAAGGCTTTCAAGAAGGCTTCCGGATGTGGTTTTCCATTCGCCACATCTTCGGCCGCCACGATCCTCACAAAACGTTTGCCCAGTTCGAGACGGCTCAAAATAAATTCGATTTCTCTCTTGGCGGCTCCCGATGCAATGGCTAGAGGGATTTCCGTGGGTAGTCTCAATACAAAATCCACAGAAGACTGGATCACCGGAACATTTTTCTCAATCGCCTTAAAGTAGTGGAGTGACTTAATATCCATGAGCCGCCGGATGCGTTCTGGACTGGTTTGGCGGCCCTGGTCGGTGAGGAAATTTAAAAAGAAGTTTCGGTCATCGTAAGGAAGATATCTTTCGTAATACTCGTCCTGGCCAAGATCGAGCCCTTCTTCCTTTAAGACCTGTTGATGTGCGTGCAGGTGGATAGGCTCGTCATTGACCAGCACACCATTAAAATCAAAAATAATTCCCCGGATTTGCATTAGAACTCCTTTTATACCATGGATTGACAAGCGGTAACCGCCGCTGTTGAAATGGGTAGTATGAGCAAAAGTACTCCAGAGGAATACAAGGCGGTCAGAGATGCCGTTGGGTTTCTTGATCTGTCCGACCGCGGAAAGATCGAAGTCACCGGAGCCGACCGGGTAACGTTCCTTCATTCAATGCTCAGCAATGATGTACAGGAACTTCCCGAATGGGCAGGGCGTTACGGGACTTTTTTGACGGCCAGGGGCAAGATCGTCTCTGATTTATTTTACTACAAATTCCCCAATTACCTCATCCTCGACGTGAAGTCTGACTTGCTATCTAAGACCATCCAGACATTGGAAAAATACATCGTCATGGATGAGGTTTATCTTAAAGATATTTCCAGTGACACAGAGCACTTTTCTCTTCAGGGTCCACTTTCTTTGGATTTGCTTAGAGAACTTTTCTCGAATTCTGGACCCTCCACCCAATATGCCGTGCAGGAAGCTAAGTGGAACAAAATGATATTGTGGCTGATTCGAAAGGATGAGCTGGCTGAGCCGGGCTTCGAGGTGGTTGTGCCCCGGGAGGTCGCTTCTTCCGTGCGGGAGGCTATCCTGGAGAAAGGGTGCGGCTTTGGTCTACGCCAGGTCGGCCCAGAGGCGCGCAATATTTTGCGGCTGGAGGCGGGAATACCCTGGTACGGTGCCGACATGGATGAAAATCGCTACCCGATGGAAGCCCGCCTGGACGAGGCGATTAGTTTGACAAAGGGCTGCTATATCGGACAGGAAGTGGTTGCCAAGGCCACCCACATTGGAGGTGTGGGTAATCTTTTGATGGGGCTCAAGCTCAAAGGAAACTCGGTCCCCGCCAAAGATTCACGCGTCCTCAATGCAGACGCAAAACAGATCGGCGCTGTTACCAGCGCTGTTTCTTCTCCCCGCTTTGAATGTCCTATCGCTTTCGCCTACCTTAAGCGTGCTTTCGCCCGGTCCGGGGAGGTTTACCAGGTGGAAGTTGGAGAAGGCAAATCCGTTCCTGCGGAAGTTGTAGACAAGTTTGTGTGAGGGTGCCTCCTATGAAGAAAGAACAGAGCGAAAGATTGGCTGAACTGGCTGGAATGCCCTTGCATGAAATTGGGCAGGAGTTCATCTCCATCGCCGAGATGCAGCGGCGCATCATGCCGGACCCCGAGCGCCTGGAAGTATTCGGCGAGTACGACATCTTTGGTATGACGCTTCCCATTGGTGTGGTTGGAGGGGACTTCTACCACTTCATTGATTTAGCGGAGAGGTTCGGCATACAAGATAAAATGGGTATCGCCATCGCCGATGCCTCCGGCCATGGTCTGCCGGCGGCCATGCTGATACGTGATTTCAATACTGCATTATACATGGGTATATCGTTCCAGTCTTATTACGTGCAGGACACGACACCCCTGCTTTTTACGAAAATTAATCGGCGGATGTATCGGTCTTCTCAGGAGAATCAGTTCATCTCGGCCTTCTATGGTGAACTTCGCCTGAACGGGATACTTCGCTACATCAATGCCGGGCACTACAGTCCCTTCCTCTTCAAAGAGCGAGAAATTGTACCGCTCGACGTGGGTGGCCCGCTATTAGGCGCTTTCCGAAGGGTCCCGGCGGAGTACGAGGTGGGAGAGGTTCTTCTAGAAGCAGAGGACGTGCTCGTCTGCTACACCGATGGTATTGTCGAGGCAGTTAATGGAACAGAGGAATATGGAATTGATCGTTTAAAGAAGGTGATTCAAGGAAGTCGCCAGAGAAGCTCACGAGAAATTTTTGAAGCCGTCATTGAAGATGTTGAGAACTTTAGTCGGGAAAGCGGGCAAAATGACGATCGAACCCTTGTTGTCATCAAGCTGAAAGGAGTCAGGAGTCAGGAGCCAGGAGTCGGGAGCCAGGAGTCAGGAGTCGGGAGCCAGGAGCCAGGAGCCAATATATCCGTGAAAATCCGTTCAGATCTGTGTGATCCGTGATCCCAGAATTCAATATGTCCGCGACAATTGGCTCGGATCCGTGTGATCTGCGATCCCAGAATTTAGCAGTTGAGACGCGCAGGCGAAAAAAGCGGAACTTAACTTAGAACTTGAAACCTGAAACCTGAAACCTGAAACCTGAAACCTGGAACTTGGAACCTGAAACTTGACCGCTCATCGCTCCTCGCGCAACGCGTGGGTGATTTCCTCGAGCAGTTGCCTTAGTCGGGGGTTGCGGGGAAAGCGGCGGATTCCTTTTTCAACGACGGTCCGTGCCTTATCCCTCATCTTTTTCTTCTGGTAGGCTCGTCCCAGCAAAAAATAGGCCTGAGGAAAAGAGGCCTTCTCTTGGACCGCTCTTCGCAGATAGGCAATGGCGTTCTCAAGGTTTTTCAAGCGTAGATAGGTGATCCCGACATAGTAATTGAGAAGCGGATCATCGGGTTTTTCTCGGTGAAGCTCCCGAAAAACTGACAGTGCTTCCTCATACCGGGCATCGACAGCCAGTGAGATCCCCTTGTCCAGTTCATTTTCATTTGCGCTGGAAAAACCGATGGCGGAAATAGTGAAGAAACAGAAAAACAGGATGCCCTGCACCCTTCCATTTTGGACGGGTCCAGACCAGAGCGCAACTC